>CAMTMX010000097.1 GCA_947073495.1 uncultured Porphyromonadaceae bacterium | reverse complement strand
GAATCAGTCCCTGCGAAAATTGGCGGGTGTCAAGGATATCTCAGCTTGATTTTAACTTAAAAGTTACCGAACTATTGACAATGCATAATTCATAATTATTTGTAATTTTGCAGTTAAGATTAAGCATAATGCATTCAATAAAAGTATTATGATAAAATTAGGCATTATGAATTATGCATTGAACCAAGCATTATGCATTATTAATTGAATTAAGATAAGTATGATATTCAAATATACCGCCTTGACGGCTTATATAGGGGTGACGGTTTCTTTGGGTATCGCCACCTTTTTATCTCCATCCGTATATGGCTCGCTATGGTTTTTCTTCTTGTGGGGACTGTTTGCAGTGGTTCTGGTTGCGGCGATGGTGATGTCGAAGATGTGGCGAAACGGCGGAGCGTTTCTGCTTCATCTGTCGTTTCTCGCAATGCTGGGAGGCGGTTTACTCACATGGTTTACTCAGGAGAATGGGAGGGTGAAGATCGCTCCCGGCAAAGAAGCGACAACCTTTGTGTCTGAGGAAGGTTTGTCGCATAGTCTGCCTGTGCCGATAGTCCTGGAGAGATTCGAGATTGTGTATTATCCCGGCGGAGAGGTGCCTCGCGATTACGTATCCGCACTCCTGATGGATGGAGGAAGAAGGGATACCGTGTCGATGAACCGTGTTGTGGATATTGAAGGTTACCGTCTTTGTCAGGCTTCTTACGGGAACGATGGATCGACAGTATTGTCTGTTAATCATGATCCCTACGGAATACCGCTATCGTATGCAGGGTATGTACTTTTTACCATAGGGGGCTGTTGGCTTCTTGTGGCGCGGCGCGGGCGTTTCCGTTCCCTTCTCCGCGCTCTCGTTGTTTTGCCTCTTCTTGTCGTTTCTGTTTTGCCGGCAGATGCTGCTCCAAAGGAATCTTTCCCGAAGACCGCCGGAGTGCCGAAGTCAACGGCAGATTCCTTACGTCGGCAGCAGGTGGTGTATGGCGGAAGGGTTGTCACTTTCAACACGCTTGCCCGCGATGTGGTGACCAAGCTTTACGGAAATCCACAGTTTCGCGGACTGACTCCGGAGCAGACAGTGCTTTCTTTCCGGCTTTTCCCGGATGTATGGAAAGACCAACCTTTAATAGGGATAAAAGACAAGGCTCTAAGGGAGGCGTTAGGCGTGAAGGGGGAATATGCTTCTTTCTCGGATTTGTTTGATTCTGTCGGCAATTACCGTGTGCCGGCACTTTATTTCAAACTTGGCGAACGTCAGCACAGGGCGATAGAGGAGCTTGATGAGAAGGCGGGGATAATACTGACGCTTCTTTCGGGAAAGCTTATCGTTGCCGCTCCCGATACTCCTTTATCGGAAAGCCGCGTAAGCCTCGAGTTGCTTTATAATTCACTTCCTTTAGGCACTCTGATATTCATTCTGCTTTTTTCGGTATTCATTTTGTCGGCAGGAGGATTGCTTGTGAGGCGATATAAGGAAGGGATGCATAAGATCTCGGTTGGGGTTCTTTGGCTTGCATTGATAGCTTCAGTGGCTAATTTTGCAATACAGTGGATATTGTCGGAGCGTTTCCCTGTGGCGAATACCTATGAGACTTTGCAGTTTGCAGTGCTTGTGATCGAGGTGCTCTCGTTGCTTGTGGCACGCCGGGAAGGTGTGCTTTTCCCATTGGCGGTGCTCGGGAGCGGCGCTTTGGCTCTTGTGGCGCATTTGATGGAGATGAATCCTGTCGTTACGCCGTTGATGCCGGTGCTTCATTCCCCGTGGCTTTCGCTTCATGTGTCGCTTGTGATGACATCATATGCCCTTTTAGGATTCACATTCATGATAGCGTTGGCGGCGGTTATAACCGGGGATACGGAGGGGAAATACTATCGGCTGTCGCTTGCCATGCTTTATCCGGGGACATGGCTGCTTGGACTTGGGATCTTTTCAGGTGCCGTGTGGGCCAATGTAAGCTGGGGACAATATTGGAGTTGGGATCCAAAGGAGACGTGGGCGCTCATCACGCTTTTTGTGTATGCCCTTCCGCTTCACCGAAGTTTCCTCCGTAGTCCCCGCTCCTTTCATGTCTATCTTCTTTTCGCCATCCTCTCCATCGCCATGACCTATTTCGGCGTCAACTATATGAATTCCCTCCATGCCTATGGCAATTAGCAATTAGCAATTAGTAATTAGTAATTTATAGCTTTCGCACAATAAAGGCGGCTCTTCAATTTGAAGTGCCGCCTTTATTGTAAAAAACTATAAATCGTAAATTGCTAATTACTAATTACAAATTACTAATTGTCTCAGTCTTGGTTGCGATACCAGTCGTCGGCGGTGATGGAGTCTTCAGCGATGCCGGTTTCGCCACCATAGACTTCGTCGTGCTGCGAACGGTCAAGTCCTATCTGTTCGTTTGTCTTTGACACGCGCATCGGGATGATCTTGTCTGTGATCCAATATAGTGCGTAGCTCACCGCGAAGGTGTAGAGGAAAACAATCACCAATACGAGAATATGGTTCCAGAAGAAACTTGTGCGAGAAATCATCTCGGGATCTCCGTTGGCAAAGAAATCATATGCAAATATGCCAGTCAGCACGGTTCCCATTATACCGCCAAGACCATGGGTGGGAAAGACATCGAGAGCGTCGTCAAGCATTTTTCCATAGCTTTTCCAACTGCATGCCATGTTGCAGCATACGGTGATGATAAACGCGATACATATACTCTGCCCTACCGATACCCAACCGGCGCACGGGGTGATCGCCACAAGTCCGACAACAGCCCCTATCGCGGCTCCCATAGCTGAGGGTTTATGACCTCGCAATCCGTCAAGGGCGACCCATACCACCATTGCCGTCGCCGCTGCTGTGTTGGTGTTGAGAAATGCTGAGATTGCTATGCCGTCGGCGGCAAGCGATGATCCTCCGTTGAAGCCGAACCATCCAAGCCACAGAAGGGCAGCTCCAAGAAGAACAAACGGTACATTTGCCGGTTTTGATTCCGATTTCTCGGTTCTCTTCCCCAAGAACATAGCTCCGGCAAGTGCGGCGATGCCTGAAGCGGCATGCACTACAATCCCTCCGGCATAGTCATGCACGTGCATCATTCCGAAAAGACCCTCAGGATGCCAGGTGCAATGCGCCAAAGGGCAATAGACCAAGATTGTCCAAAGCACCATAAACAACAGATAACCTGCAAAGTGTACCCTTTCCGCAAACGATCCGGTAATCAATGATGGGGTGATGATGGCGAATTTCATCTGGAAGAGGGCGAAAAGTGCAAGTGGAATTGTTGTTGTGGCAATACCGATCTGGCTTAATTCATTTTCCGCGTCAGTAACATTGGAGACACCGACATTGTCAAACATGAAGAAATCAGCTGGATTTCCGATTATGTGCCAGATGTCGTTTCCGAATGCGAGTGAGAAGCCGAATATCACCCATACCACACTAACCACACCCATCACAATGAAGCTCTGAAGCATGGTGGATATCACATTTTTCGCCCTCACCATTCCTCCATAAAAGAAAGAGAGACCCGGAGTCATCATCAGCACGAAGATAGTGGCTGTTATCATCCAAGCCACGTTGGCAAACAAGTGGTCGTTTGCCATGTCGAAAATACCTTCACGCGGTGTTACAAACAGTCCGGCAACGCTTATGCCGAGCATAATCAGGAAAACTATCAACCATCCTGCATTCAATTTTTTTACCTTAAGAAATGCCATAACATTCAATTTTAAGTGGAACCTATAGAATACTAAATCAAGAGCGCTTCGTGTTATCGGAAATCAGGGTTAACAAAGGTAAATGTTTAAAATAATTATGATTGAAATAATCGAATAAATCAAGCAAAATAAAATGTAAATATCAATTATATGAGCAATTGAAAATAATTATGACGCAAAATTAATCAATATTATAATAAATCAAATAAAAAAATATGTTAAATAAATGTAAAATAAATGTTAAAAACAATGGCTTATCTGACGCAGAAACAGATTCGTCAGATAAGCCATTGTTTTTAATAATACAGCTTCCGGGTTCGGTCATCCGCGCTCCCGATAAGAAAAAAGAGGAGAGAGGAGATCGCGTATGAGAAAATTGACGTCGGTGATGGATTCACATCCGCACCGGCGCGGAAGCTGTGGGGGGCTATTCACTGTTGGTGAATAGTGTTGGATAAATTCTTAGTTGTCTTCGGCAAAGCCGGTATAACGGTGACCGGAAGCATGCCATACAATGGCATCTTCATCGTCATCAAACTCGATGTCGTAAGAGATTCCGTCAACTACGCGTCCGCTGGGAAGAGTGACGCTGTTAAATGTGATCTTACCGTTGGTGATACGGACCTTGCAATCGTAGGCGATGTTTTGTGCCCAGCCGTCTGTGGCGAAAGTCATTGTTGACTGATCACATTTGACTTTAACTTGGAAATCCCAGAACCCTCCTTCATCACTTACCCATATCTCATCAGGCACGTTTGCTGATGTATTGAAGGTCAATGTGTGAGGAGCCGTCCATGAATTTGTGCCGTCGGTGAATGTCGTAACCCAGTCGCCCGACATTGCCTGGGTCGCAGTGCCGCCCACATCCTCTTTCTCACATGAAGAGAAAACCAAAGAGATAAGCGCAATCGCTACATATATAATTCTTTTCATATCAAAACTATTAAAGTTTAGTTACATAAACATCGAATGGAGTGCCTGCATATCCCACTACCCAATGTAATGTCTTTGAGTTGGCATCATAACTGCCCTGTTCAAAGCTTTCAACTCCGTTGTCAGGCCATCCCGGGCAAGGACTCCAACTCTCGAGGTTAACAGTCCCGTTTCCGTCAACGCTCAAGACACCTGGTAAAGCATAGTCTGAGCCATATCCACGACCAAGATCATAATATCCTCCAAGCATGTCGTTGACAGCGTAGCCGCCGTTGGTTGCCTGAACCTTTATCGGGAAAAATTGTCCGTCGGCGAAAGTCGCCCCGTTTCTGTTTGACTGAGCATCGGTGGCATAATATCCTGCGATGGGATCATCTGCGGAATATACAGCTACATAACGTGTGCTGTTTGCAACTATGCCGTCAGGGTTGGTAAAGCCGTATGAAATTGTATAAAACCCTGGCTGGGGATCAGACATATTCAATTGTGTGGACAATACCATCTGGTCTGTAACATCCTCGTCGTTCATTATGATTGTGACACCTGGATCCTGGAATGCCTTGCCAGCCTCCCAGTTCATATAAGTATCGCCTTTCAGCGTCATCTGGGGGTAGTAGGTCACCCATGTTGTGTCTTCGGTATCCTTGCTGCAACCACCCATCGTGAGGGCGAGCACGGGAATTGCGAGAGATAATATATATTTCTTCATTGTTTCAGACTGTTTATTTAAGCATTAATTATTTTGCCCAGAACACCGGAGTTGTGATAGGAACAGGCTTCGGAGTGTTAGGGTTGTTATTGCTTGAATTAGACGGGTAGATCCAGCGCTGGATCACGGTGTTGGCGGGAAGCTGTGCATCTCGCTCCCATGAAGGGGTGGTGTAGATTTCTCCGGCAACAAGTGCATCCATATCGATAGTGGCATCCTTGGTGTGTTCAATGATATCATCGCCGGTAGCGCTTCCGAATGCCGGATATTTCATGCGGCGGAGCTCGCACCAGCCTTCAAATCCGTTGACAGATGTAAGGTGAAGCCATTTCTGGATACCGATACATTTTGCCCAATTGTTTTGGTCGTAAGGCCAAGCAGCGATTACTGTTGCGGCATCGTCTGCAGGAAGTCCTGCCGTCTGTGAGAAAGAAGCCTTGATGGCATTCTCGTAGTGCTCTTGAGCATTTGAAGCGGAGCCATATCGAGCCTCGTATTCAGCTTTGAAGAATTCTATTTCAGCTACGGTGATGAGATAGATGGGGTCGTCATATTTAAGGTTTGCATTACTGCATGCTCCATTGCCGTTATAGCTTGAGGCGAACTCATTGCCGGGATATGTTCCTGACAGCCAACCGACATACCTGCCGTCTTTCTGAGTGAGCCAATAGCGGTTCATACGAGAGTCCTGACCTGCCTCATAGACTTTCTGGGTAGCGATATTAAGCTGGCAATAAGGTGCATGGTTGCCGGTATCGGTAAACTGACCGAAGAATGGATTACACTTATATTGCTGGTTTGCAAATATTCCTGACCATTTCACATCTGATGTCGGGAAATTATCTTCAGCAATGAGTGCTGCAATTTCACTCTGAACATTCTGTACGTTGCTGAGACGCATTAGCAGACGGAGTTTCACCGCGTTAGCTATCTGAACCCATGAAGATGCCGGGGCACCGTCTCCAAGCAGGAGAGATGTGCAAGTCCCTTTGTTCGGGATTATGGGTTTTGCAAGGGCTTCGTTAAGTTCAGCAAGAATCCCTTTATATACATCTTCACCTGTATCCCACTTCGGGGTTTTGTTATTATCGATATCAAGAGCTTCCGAATAGGGGGCGTCGCCGAAGGCGTCGACTATCAGCTGAAGAGACGCCACGCGGAGAGTGACAGCGGCAAGATATGTGCCCCAGTCTTCCTCCTGTTCAGATTTTCTCAATACTACATTGAGGTTCTGAAGCACCTTTGCATATACATTTGAATAGCCTGAGTTTCCGGTTTCGTTGGTGACGTCGCCACGGCTTATCTGTCCCCACTGCCAAACGGCGGCAGACTGTGCGAACTGCCATGACTGGAATGCTCCCATATAGTGCCATGTTCCGCCGTAGATATTCATGAAGGCACCTTCGCAGCCCGGGAATATATTGCTTGCGGAGAGCTGACCTTCCGTTGCTGTATTAGGGTTGTCGTTGATGTCGAGATAGCTGTCGCATGCAGAAAGCCCTGCTGCAAGTGCTAAAGCGACTCCATATATAATATTCTTTTTCATCTCTGTCTTTTTTTTAGAAGGTAACTCTGAGATTCATACCCACTTCACGATAAGTCGGGTTGGCTGCAGCCGTACCACCAAACCCGAGGCTCGAGTCGTAGTTGCCACCGGTGGTTACTTCCGGATCGCCAAACCAGTTGCGCTTGTGAGTGATGGTGAGAAGGTTGTTGCCGTAAACAGTAAGGGAGATTTTATCGAGCTTGCATGCCCTTACCCATTTCTCCGGGAGATCCCATGTGAGAGACACGTTGCGGAGCTTTGCATAGCTGCGGTTTATAAGATACTGATAACCGCCGGCTCCGTTTGTGGAATAAGTATAATAGCTCTGCCATGTGCTTGCTCCTCCCTGGGTGCTGTAGATAGGAGTGGTGTTCTCAACATATCCACCATTCCCGTCTGAAACGACTGTGTTGGGAAGCACGGTCGGCTGACGGTCGTTGTAGATGGTGTTATAGCCGTTACCTGCGAATGTGGCGCCTTCGCATTGTGCCATGTAACGGTGACCGCCGATGCTCATATCCATCTGCCCGCTGAGGGTGAGACCGAAAGCTGAAATCGATGTATTGACACCGCCTGTCCATTTTGCATTTGTGTCGTAGCCTGTGTATTCGAGCTCGTCACTAAGTACAGGCATACCGTTTTTGTCGACAATCATCTTGCCATAGTGAGGAGAATTCTCGTCTTTCACATATTGCGGGATGTATGACCAGATAGTACCGATAGGCTTGCCAGCCTCTGCATATTGCTGAATAGAACGCTTGCCGCCCCAGCCGATACCGGCAAGGTTAACCTTTGTGTCGCCTGACTCTCCGGGAAGAGAGAGCACCTTGTTGCGGTTGAGCGCCCAGTTAAGACCGATGTCCCAGCGAACTTTAGAAGTGCGTACCGGAGTTAGGTTGACCATAAGTTCGACACCACGGTTACGGACTTTACCGAAGTTTACATACTGATAGTAATGGCCGGTTGCGTCCTCTATACGGAGAGGAAGGATCTGACCGTCGGTGATTCGGTTATAGTAAGCCGCGTCGATTTCGAGTCGGTTGTCGAAGAAACGTAGGTTAAGACCGGTTTCAAACTCAGTGTTCATCTCCGGACGGAGGTTGTTGTTGCCTGCGGTATTTGCCAATGAATAAGCATTTACCCCGTTGATCGGGAAATTCAGGTATGTCCATCCGTTTACGTAGCTTGGAGAGCTGCTGAAAGTGGTCTTTACGTAATATGGGCTGGCATCGTTACCTGTCTTACCGTAGGCAAGACGGAGTTTACCGAAGTTAAGGATGTCGTTTGCAGGAATCCATTTTGTGAAGATTGCAGCTAAAGTGACACCGGGATAGAAGAACGAACGGTTTTCCTTGGGAAGGGTGGATGACCAGTCGTTACGTGCAGTGAGGTCGAGGAACAGCCATTCGTCCCATCCGATAGAAGCATCGGCATAGAGGCCTACGCTGCGTCTCTTGCTTTGGTTGTCGCTGAGGGTTGCAAAGTTTGCACCGTTTCCGAGAGCCCAGAAACCTGTATATACTGCGAGGTTGTTACGTTCGCCTGTCATTGAGGAGTTGCCGCGTTCATTGAGGCTGAGACCTACAGTTGCACGGATATCGAGTTTCTCATTTAAGAAGACATCCCCCCAGTTAGCCATGAAGTCATGGTTTATTTCATGACGACGGTAGAAATAGTTGTAGACATATCCTGTCTTATCCATTGAGTTGTCGACGTAGAATCCATAGTCGGTGCCATTAGAATTCATTATATCGCTATTGATCAGCGACCAGTCGGGATGAATCTCAGCAGAACCGTCTTTAAGTTCAAGGTCGGAATAGTCGAACCCGAAACGATATGTGAGAGTCAGCTTATCGTATGGCTTGATGTCAGCCTGGATACGTCCGAACACCTGTTTGCCCTTTGTCAGGTTATAGTTGTTTTCAAGTGTCCAATAGGGGTTGGTCACACCATAAGGTGTGAAGTATGCATCCGGAGTATTGAACACATTGCTGAGGTCTTTCATGTCGACCAAAGAAATGTCGCGTGCAAACTGGTTGACGTTGCTCATAAGGGTTGTAGAAGGACCGTCCTGGCTTACAGCCTTTGTCTGGAATGTAGCGAAGTTGACAGCGCTTGAGAGCTTAAACCACTTTTCCGGCTGATAGCTACCTCTAAAAGAGAAGCTGTTGCGGGTGTAAGTGTCGTGATCGTCCGGCATGATACCGTCAGTGCCTGTGTAGCTGTAGCTCATATAATACGTCATCTTTTCGTTGTCGCTGACGCCGGACAGAGCCACATTGTGAGTCTGGGAGAAACCGGTGTCGAAGAAATCCTTTACATTATTCTTCTTTGCAGAATATTCGTGGATAAGCTGAGAATAATTGTAGATAGGACCGTAGACCTGCATTGAGCCGTCTAATTTAGGACCCCAGGAACCATTCTCGATAAATGTCTGACCGCCGTCCCATCCTTGTCCGTAGGAGTTCTGCCATTTGGGAAGATCGGCAAGCATTGTTGCGGCAACGTTTCCTGAATAGGTGACGGTGTAGTTTTTCTGTTTCCCCGCCTTGCCGGTTTTTGTAGTGACCATGATAACACCGTTTGCTGCGCGCGAGCCGTAGAGTGCCGTAGCGGCTGCACCCTTCAGGACTGTGACAGATGCGATGTCGTCAGGAGAAAGATTGGCAAGACCACTGGCTGCAAGTCTGTTACCACCGGTGTTTACATCACCGGATGCTGTCGGGACACCATCGATTACATAGAGCGGCTGGTTGGATCCCATTACAGAACCGAGACCGCGAACCACCACATTTGTGCCGGATCCGGGAGCAGAAGATGTGGTCTGAATCTGCAGACCTGCCACTTTACCGGATAATGACTGCATAACGTTTGTGTTTTGCGCAGCAACGATATCCTCACTGTTCACCTGGGTGGCTGCATAGCCAAGTGTCTTTTCGGAACGTGAGATGCCGAGGGCTGTAACAACCACTTCGTCAAGCAGCTCTGAACTGAGGCCCAATACAATGCGGATTTCTCCTTTGGTTATGGGTACTTCCTGAGATGTCATTCCGACATAACTCACACGCAAGGTTTTGGCGCTTGTCGGCACATTTGAAAGCTGGAACTTACCGTCGATGTCGGTAGTGGTTCCCAGAGTTGTGCCTGTCACCATAACCGTGGCTCCGACTATAGGTTCATTGTCGTCGCCCGAAACTACCACTCCGGAGACCGATCGATCTTGTGCTGAAGCAGCAAGTGCGATCCCGATAATGGAGATAAAAAGTAGGAACAGTTTTCTCATACTCTTACCATAAAATTAAACCAATAAATAAACTTTAAATATTTTTATCGAAATTATTAAAAAAGCTCAAAAATATTTCCTGAAACAGCAATAAATGATTTTGACGGATTTTAATAATTCTATTTGTTGTTTTGTCAAAATTCTATTTATTTGGGTAAAACATAAGCTTTATGAAATATTTACGTCCGCAAAGGTACGTTTGATTTAAATAATCACAGAATTTTTAAAGTTAAAATTTGTAAATATTATCTTAAAATATATTAATATTGACAATTTGCTACAATAAACCCTTTTAATTCTGTCGAAGAGGATAATAATTTCGATAAAAATGTTTACTGTATAAATTAAAAACTGTTAAACTGTGGCTGATGTATAATGATAGGTGACGGGTAATTGTAGAATGGAAATTTATAACAGAGGTTAGCGTTTCGGAAAGACGCTAACCTCTAAGAGAATGTTTGAATTTAACTTTATGAAATCTTTAAAGACCTTTTCGGTCAATTTTGAGCTTTCGTTCTGTTATTATGGAACCCCATAACTCCATCTCTCAAACTCAAAATCTGCTCGACAAATCCTCTCAATTCTTTCGACAAATCAAACAGTTTATAAGAAGAAAAACGGGACATATCGAAATATGTCCCGTTTTTGATAGCCCCAGATCTATAATATTGAATCAATTGGTAATTTGCGAATCGATTCAGCCTTCAGACCTATTTGTCTTCGCTATCGATTTGTGAGAGTGCGTAGGCATATGCTCCAACGGAGATAGCTTGGCTTGCCCCAAGTTTAGAGATGCAGACACCGATACGCTTCATCGGGTCGTAGTTCACGTAATCATCTGTTCCGTAGACTTTGATGCGTCGGTTGTCGCCATGTGCAAATTTATCGAACTCATCCGGGTTGTCAAGGTCAAACACATGCATCTGAACCCTGTTGAGGGTTTCACCGCTAAGGGTTTTCATATCTCCGCGCATTGCTTTGAGCAAAGATGGCATGATAAACTCACGCGCCGCAGTGATTCCGCCTCCGATGACTATCAGCCCGTCTACGAGAGTCACGGCTGTTGCCATTGCGTCGCCTGCAACCTCTCCAAACATCGCGAAAGCCTTCTTTGCCGCCTCCATATTTCCCGGGCGTTTCCCTTGCGCTATCTCGCATATATCTTTCGGTTCGAACCCGTGGTCGGAATTCCCGGAATATTCAGCATACAGGCGTTTGATTGCGCGTACGGCAACCCCTTCTTCCACAATTACTTCATGGTTGTATTTGTGGGGTAGGCAAAATGTCTCCACGCAAGAGTTGTCGCCACGGTTCAGACGATTGTCGATCACCATGCCGATGCCAAAACCTGTGCCGAAAGTATATCCAAGCATGTTGTGGTATCTTTTTGGGGAACCAGCCTCAGCCAGACGAGCGTTTATTTCCGGAAGGGCACCACAAAGTGCTTCTCCATATGTGAAGAGATCTCCGTCATTGTTTATATATACGGGGAGACCGAATTTTTTTGAAAGGAATGGGCCTAACGCCACACCGTCGCGGAAAGAGGGGAAATTGGGCAGGTATCCGCCGATAATCCCGTTGGCATAGTCTGCCGGACCGGGGAAGGCGAAGCTGATTGCAACGGGCGGTTCCGGCAATTTGCCGATCACTTCACTGAAGCCCTTTACCATTGTTTCAAGGCAAAGGTCAAGGTCTTGAGCGTTTGACGGGTAGGTGATGGGATCGATTATAAATTTGCAGCCTTGCATTGCACTGAAGACGAGATTGGTGCCACCTGCGTCGAGGGTAACGACTATTCGCTGATCGTAACGATACATGATTTGTAAATTATTGTGTTAAAAAATTGAGTTTCGGGTATGTTGGAAGCTGTTTAAAATTTTTTTATCTTGTCATTTAGGTTTTTGTCTTCATCTTTATGATATTTATTCAGTCATTATGGAACCCCATAACTCTATCATAAATATCAAAAATCTGCTTGACAA
>CAMTMX010000096.1 GCA_947073495.1 uncultured Porphyromonadaceae bacterium | reverse complement strand
TTCGCATTATAACAATCCTTCATTTGGCTACGGCGGCTATTGCCTTCCCAAAGACACAAAACAACTGCTCGCCAACTACGCCGACGTTCCCCAGAACATGATGTCTGCAATTGTTGAGAGCAACCGCACGCGCAAAGATTTCATAGCAGACCAAGTGCTTAAGATGGCCGGAGCATACAGCTACGATGATCCAAGTTACGATTTAACCAAAGAGAAACAAATCGTGATTGGTGTATACCGCCTCACCATGAAGAGCAACAGCGACAACTTCCGCCAATCATCAATCCAAGGCGTAATGAAGCGCATTAAGGCCAAGGGTGCAACCGTCATCATCTACGAGCCAACACTCGAAGATGGCACCACTTTCTTTGGAAGCCTCGTGGTAAATGACCTCGAGAGATTCAAGACCCTCTCACAGGCCATACTTGCCAACCGTTATGACTCATGCTTAGACGAAGTTTCTACGAAGGTCTATACTCGTGATATTTTCAAAAGAGACTGAAAGTTAATTTACGTATATGCATACAAGTGAGGTTTCGCAAGAGAATAGTTCTGCTTTCCAGTCTGAATTAAAATCTCGGACATCCTGCAAGTTGAGCCAAGCAGCTTCAATTAAACTATCATTTGTCAATATAGTGTTGACCATATTGATAGTATGGTTGCATGTATCTTCTTATTATGATTTACCTGAATCAGTTGGAAATATAGCAATCATATCAGTACCCTGTTTTTTTGCTATATCTTCTTTTTTGTATTTCATTTCATTCAATTTTGAAAATGTATTTGGATGTTATAAATCAAAACTTAAGAAAAGAATTAAAAGTCTTCTGATTCCATTTATAATATTCAATATATTCGGTTTAATATTTAGCATAATAGCTTACAGAATACATCCGACTGATTATAATCCCATTGAAGAGTTAACATTTTCAAGAATCCCTATACTTTTGTATCGTTCACAATTCAATGGCCCGTTATGGTATATGAGGGCATTATTTGAATTTGTCATTGTTGCTCCTATGATTGGGTGGATATTGTCAAGGCATAAATATTCATTGCTGCTTGTGTTGCCATTGTATTTTATATGTGGCACAATAAGTTATTTCAGTTTCCTTCACTGGATGATTCCTATTTGCTTAGGTGCTTATATTGCCATATATTACAATGAAGTTATATCCCTCTATAATCGTATACCGAGGTTCTTGAAATGGGGGGGGGTGATTATCAGTGTATTAGCTCTTTTACTAATTGATGATGTTTTTTTAATTAGGTCGATTGCTCCGATATGCATACTATGTATGATCGTACCATTAAAAAGTTTTCCTCAAAATAGTATATCATTAATTGCACCCTACACATTGCTGATATATTGCCTACATCTCCCTATTTCAAGAATAACATCCAAGATTCCGGTGATTATGGGCCTATCACCTCTGACGTCATTGTTGATTGCCACAATACTTACAATAGGATTGTGTATACTTATCGGTGTGGTTTTGAAGAGATCGACCAAAATATGGACAGTCTTAACCGGAGGTAGATAATAAATACTTGATTTCAAGATGTCAGAGGTAAGACAATCTAATTTTGAGTTACTTAGAATCATTGCAATTCTCCTTGTATTACTTTTGCATGCAGATTTCTTTGCACTCAATGGCCCATCCGTCAATGAAATAGAATCAAATACAATTGATTCAACATTACGTATTCTATTTCAAACAATAAGTATAGCGGCAGTAGACATCTTCGTGATGATTTCAGGTTGGTTTGGTATAAAACAAACTTTCAAAGGTTTTATTAACCTCATATTTCAAACATTATACTATTCGATACTTATATATGCCATTTGTGTCGCATGCGGATTGGAACCGATAACATTCACAGGTATTAAGGATATCATACTTACAACCTCCGGAAATTGGTTTATAAAGTCATATATTCTGCTATACATTTTAGCCCCGATTTTGAATGCCTACATTGAGGCAGCCAAAAAATCTCAGTTGAGATTTACATTGATATGCTTTTATATTTTCCAATTCATATATGGGTGGATGTTCCCTGCATCCACTGATTATTTAGTAGGCGGTTATTCCCCTATATCATTTATAGGATTATATCTATTGGCAAGATATATAAGAATTTATGAGCCATGGCCGACACACAAATCTCAGAAAGTTTTGTGTGTGTATTTGGTAGTAATATTCATTTTTGTGACCACTGCATGTGTTGTTCCAAGCGTTGCCTTCGGTTTTTACTCTGTATATGGTTATAATTTTCTAACTTATATCTCTCCAACCACTATAGCTTGTGCGGTATTGACGGTTATACTGATTTCAAAATCGAGTATCAGTAGTTCTTTAGTCAATCGGCTTGCGAAGAGCAGTTTTGCAGTATATCTTGTATTTGTAAATCCCAACATTCTTTCTTCATACGGAAATCAGTTTTCAATTTTACATCATCATTACACCGGAGTAATGTATTGGGTGATAACAATTTTGATAGTGCTGGCACTATATGTGTTTGTGTCAGTGATAGATACGGCAAGAATATATTTTTACAATCGTTTATGCCGCTTATATCTCTCAAACAAAACAAGCTGATTCAATGAGTGAAATTAAAGACAACATAAAACACGGTCTGTTTTGGACAGCCATAGACAAGTATTCCGGACAAATTATTGCAATCGGAATATCTATGGTATTGGCTCGCTTATTGACCCCTGGTGACTATGGAATAGTCGCCACAGCCACAGTTTTTTTAAGTTTTTTGGGAATTTTTACGAGTATTGGCATAGGTCCGGCAGTAATACAACGTAAGGATCTGACACAGGAAGATTTAAATAACATATTTACGTTTACTGTAATAATTGGCGGAATTTGCGCACTGATTGCATTTGGTAGTTCATGGCTTATAGCTGATTTCTATGGTAATGAGATTTTAAAGCCAGTTATGCAGATTTTCTCAATCGGGGTATTTATTGGTGCGATTAATATGGTTCCATCTGCTTTAATGTCAAAAAATCTGCGGTTCAAGGAAATGGCAACAAGAAATCTGTTGTTCCAAATATTTTTTGGTATCATAGGTATCGCAGCTGCATTCATGGGCGCAGGAGTATATGCTTTGATTCTACCTTCTATAGCCTCTTCTTTATGTTCATTTTTTTACAATAACCATTTCTATCCGGTTAGGATTAATCTCCGGTTTTCAATTATTTCTATAAAAAAAATCTTTTCGTTCTCTTCATATCTTTTCCTGTTTGAATTGTTCAATTACTTTTCAAGAAATCTTGATAAGATTATTATAGGAAAGGATATATCAGAAAATGCTTTAGGTTACTATGAGAAATCATATAGGTTGATGCAGCTACCTTTGCAAAATGTTACTGCAGTGATATATCCTGTACTCCAACCGGTTCTTTCTTCCTTGCAGGATAATCTGAAGGAAATGGCATCTAAATGTAATAAAATAATCTCAATGATTGCCTGCCTTGGATTTCCTCTTTGCGCAATATTATATTTTTGTGGAGATGAAATTGTCTTAGTCATGTTTGGCAATCAGTGGGAACAGTCAATTCCGGCCTTCAAAATCTTATCTTTGTCAGTGCCATTTATGATGATTGTCAATCCTACAGGTCCGCTTTTTTTGGCATGTAACTCATCAAAAACACTGTTTTATACCGGCATAATCAATACGACTGTAACAATCTGTGGTTATATTATTGCAATATCCATAGACAAGACAATAGAAGCCATTGCTTGGAGTTGGACAATTACTTTAATAATAAACTCGGTTAACTCATACTTCAATTTATACATTAGGGTTATGAAAGTATCTTTGGTGCCGATGCTGAAGGGTTTGGTTCAACCAATAATCTGTGCTTTTTGGGTTATCTGTACTTACATAGGCTACGAATATATGAGTTTGGATATCCCTTTGTTTGCAAGTTTGGTTGTTAAGGGGACTGTAGGCTTGACAGTTGCCTTAGTTTACTATAATATTGCAGGTGTTGTTGATCTTAAAGAACTGTACTGTCTCTTATTAAAAAAGTTAAAGCGCCATCAAAACAATGCATCCTGATTTGCATACATCCAAACGGAATTTAAAGAGGGAAATATGGATTGATATGGTCAAGGGAATTGGAATTATTTCAGTCGTATTTGGACATGTCTACACAGATAGATTCGTGTATATATTCCATGTTCCTTTATTTTTTATGTTGTCAGGATTCTTATTTAAGCCATCAGATACAAAGACCTATATCCAGAAGAATACTATTAGGTATATTATACCCTATTTTTCATTTCTTGTCCTTCTTACCATCCTTCTTGTGTTATTGGGGGAATTGAATTTATCCAAGTCTCATTTTTTCTCAATGTTTTATGGTGGGCAAAAATTAGTAGGAACCTTCGGTATTTTTTGGTTCGTAACAGTTTTGTATTTTGCACTGATAATATTAAATACAATAAAATTTACCCCCCCCTGTTTAGCTATATTATTGATTATAAGCTATATAATAGTGCGATTGAATTTGGTCTTTCCATTAAACCTTCAGGTCGTACCAATCGCGGTTGCCTATATGATTGTAGGAAGAACTATAAGAAAAGTCTTTGGCGTAATGGAATTTAACACCACTTCAAAATGGTTTGTCATAGTCCTGTCATTCTTATGCATTTCTGTGGTATTCTGCTATAGAGAGTACTTATGGTTGGATTTGAAATATAACAATATTCAATCAATGCCTATATCATTACTGATATCTGTTTTAGTCGTGATGATCATAGGATATAATTGTGTTCTTTTCCAAAATATTTCATTTGTTTCTGTGCCGTTGGCGTGTATCGGTGAAGCATCTATGATTATAATGTTTTTGCACCAATTTATTAATACTGTCTCACATGGTTATTCATTAGTTGCATTAACACTTGGCATTTTATTGCCAACAGCTATATACTACGTAATAAAACGTCATCGAATTTTATCATTTATATTTTTAGGAAAAAAATAACTATGTCATTGTTATCAAAAATTCGTGATAAAGTCAGGTTCAGAGGCGCTCAATTGTCTTATGTGACAGGTCAATTGAAGAACTATCAATATTGCACTCGTCGAAATTATTTTGAAGACAAGATATTGCATTGTAAAGAAATGGGTGTGACAGACACCAAATATTGCGAGTATGAGATAATTGTTTCTTTAACAACGTTTGGAAAGAGGCTGCAGGAAGTCTGCTATACGATTGAGTCGTTAATGCAGCAGACAATGCCGGCCAATAGGATTATCCTCAATCTGGATCCGGAGACATTGAAGCAGCCGATACCTCTCTCCCTAATAAAACAAACTCAAAGAGGTTTGGAGATTGTTCGGTTGGAAGAAGACATAAGAAGCTATAAGAAACTGATTCCGACATTAGAGGCTAATCCCAACGCTATAATCATCACTGTAGACGATGATGTCTTATATAACTTTGATGTAATTGAACGTCTTTTTAACTCTTATAAACAAAACCCTGGCAGCATCAGCGCTCTTCGTCTCCATACCATCACATTAGATGACAATGGACTTCCTTTACCATACGAAAAATGGGGATTTGAAAAATCAGATACGCAGAACTCCAATCTTTTGTTTTTTACAGGCTGTGGCGGAGTTCTTTATCCTCCCAAATGCTTGTCACCGGAAGTATTGGACAAAGAAGCTTTCACAACAATCTGTCCTACAGCCGATGATGTCTGGTTCAATGCAATGGCTCTATGCAATGGCACTAAGGTGGTAAAAGCACCTTCGCGCAGCGGTAATGGATGTGATTATATAATGAATGAAGATGTGCAGGATATAGGCCTCTGCCAAATTAATACGGGTGAAGGGGGACACAATGATGTACAAATAAAAGCCGTATTTGAAAAATACGGAATCTATGATATTTTATCATCGAGACACTGAAATGTTGACAGCTGTATATGTACTTATAAGCAATGACAAAGATCTCTATTACGAGCAGGCTTTGTTATCGGCTTATTCTCTGCGCCTTCATAATAAGAATTTGAGGGTGGTGATTCTTGTAGATGATGCGACAGATATCAGTTTGACCGGGAAAAGAGCTGAGATAAGAAAGTATGTGGATGAAGTGAAAGTTGTGGATGTGCCAAAGGAATATACTCCCAAAGAACGTTCGCGATATATTAAGACTCGTTTCAGAAATTATCTTAAGGGTAAACTCGTTTTCCTTGACACAGACACTATAGTATCCGAAGATATCAGCGACATAGAAAAAACAAAGGCCCCTATTGCCTGTGTTCTTGATTATCATGCCACTCTTGACAGAGTAATCGACGGCCCGGATATCCGAAAAAGAGTTAAAACTATATTTAATATAGATGTTTCGGAAGAAAACCAATATTTTAACTCCGGTGTAATGTATGTTGATGATGTGCCGGAAGTATACTCCTTTTTTGAAAGCTGGCACGAATATTGGAAAAAGGCAGCATTCATAAAAGGTCAGTGTTTCGATCAGCCGGCAATGTTGGTTGCCAATATGGAAAACAGACATATAATAAAGGAACTAAGCGGTATTTATAACTGTCAGATACTTACAAGCATTCAATACCTCCATAATGCCAGAATCATACATTTCTTCAACAATCAGTGGCTCGGGAAGGAAGAGTTTTCTCCTTTTTTCCGGGATAGTCTGTATGTGGAGGTGAAGGAATTGGGCTATATTCCGGAAAAGACACAAAACTTAATCAAGGAATGTAAATCAGCTTTCTTTTCACCGACCTACTTTACATGCACCGACCAGTTGAAGTTTATATCTACATTGGTAGGGGCTACCTGCTATACTTCATACAGAAAGAACAGTTTGATTTATAAAGTGCTAAAAGCCATTTGCAAGTTTCGTTACGGAGTGATAAAAGTACTTTTGAAAAAGAAAAAATAACAGTGTTCAGCTATATAATCCTTTCAAAACCAAAGTCAGATGCCACGTTTCAGTATTATAGTTCCGGTATATAATGTTGAGCCTTATTTGCAGGAGTGCCTTGACTCCATATTTTCTCAGGATTTTAAAGATTTTGAGGTTTGCATTGTCAATGATGGCAGCCTTGATGGCAGCTCAAAAATATGCGAGGACTTTTTGCATAAGTACCCCGAACAGATAAAATATTTCATACAAAAAAATCAAGGTGTCTCCGTAGCACGAAATCAAGCCATGGACATGGCATCAGGCGAGTATCTATGGTTTGTTGACGCTGACGATTATATAAATTCCAATAAAGCTCTTGAATATATCAACACCGTGTTGTTAGCCTCCGGATGTGACACAATATTTTTCGGGTCAGAGCACTATAATAATCAGGCTGCCGGATATTTTGAGGAGGCAGAAAAATCATCATTTTTGCAAAGTCATATATGCTTTTGCAACCCTTTGATGATATTCAAACGATCAATTGTAGCTGAGAATCAGATTAAGTTTACTGCCGGAATGAAGATGGGTGAGGATCTTGAATTCCAATATAAGTATTTGATTCATTGTAATAGACCGATTGCAATAGAATATAATTTTTATCATATACGCGAAAGAGAGGGATCGGCGAGCCGGAGCAACAGTTCTTATAGTGACAACCTTATCGGGAATTCGTCGATATTAAAGAATATGATATCATATATCGAACCTTTTGAAGCCGGCGAGATTAAGTGGATGTCATCAAGAATTGCAGAACGCCTGAAAAGTTACCTTCAAAGTTGTTCAATGGTCAACGATGTTGACTGGGCTTCTGTGAATAGGGAATACCATGCATTTGTTGATAAGTTCGAATCTTTTGGTTTGGAAGGATTGAAAACAGGATCCTTACGTCTTGCCCTTTTGCACGTAAGGTTGTATTGCATGGCTTTTAAAACATTTACCTTATTGAAAAAATGAGCGTGATTAAGACTTATGTAGTCAACATGGATAAAGACACCGGCAAGCGGAAACAGATAGAGGCGCAGCTGATGTCACATCCGGAACTTGATTATCAGATATGGAACGCCGTGGAAGGCCGTAAATTGACAGTGGCGCAACAATCAGAGTTGATTTCGCCCAAGTTTAAGGAGCGATATGGGAAGGGAGCCAGTCTTCCGGCTGCCGGGTGTTCATTGAGCCATTTGGGGATATATCGTGATATGATTGAAAAAGAAATACCCTACGCTCTTATTCTTGAAGATGACGCTATCCTTTTATCGGATTTGAGACTTGAATCTCTTGTTAAGTTGCTTGACACAGAGAATCCTGTGGCTATTTTATTGACTCCTGATTTTTGGTACAAAAAGAGTGACTTGGTTGTCGGCATAGACGAAAGTCATAATGTCTATGAATTATACGACGGCTATATGACTTCGGGCTATCTGATAAATTTAGCCTTCGCAAAACTGATAGCTCCAAGACTAAGCCCTATTCATTTAACGGCCGATGAATGGAAAGTCTTTATTTCCTACGGCATTAAACTCTTTGGAATTGTACCTCACGTAGTAAGTTTTCCTGATGGAATTGGAGAGATTGGCATGGCGGGAGATACACCCAAGACTTTCTTGCAAAAAATCAGATCAAGACTGATATCGGTTTACATATCTCTTTGCTTTGTAAAGAATTATATAAGAGGACATCGTAAATCAAGAAAAATCTGGAGATAAATATGAATAAAACAATTATAATAGGGAATCCTCTTGCAAATACTTATGGTATGGCAAGAAGCCTGAAAAAGCAAGGACGCGAGGTAATCTTGATTCTTGAACCATCAAGATTTGATACAATCAAATATAGTAGGTATGTTGACAAGATTCATAAAGTGGAGAAACTTGATGATATTATCCCTACGTTATTAAACAATTATGGGAATGAACCCAATCCGCCTGTATTGTTTTGTGGGAGTGACACTACTATTAGCTTAATAGATAACAATTATGATTTATTAAAAGATCGATTCGTTTTTTTCAATGCAGGAAAGCAAGGCCTCATCAACTGCTATATGAATAAATGCGGAACGTTTCCAATTGCAGAGAAGCACGGATTTTCTATTATAAAAACATGGGTGATTAAACAAAAAGATTCAATTCCTAATGACATTGTCTATCCTTGTCTGATTAAAGGTAATAACAGTACTAAAAGTACAAAACAGGATATGGCAATTTGCTCCAATCTTGACGAACTTAAACAATCGTTAAAAGATGGAATTGAGTATTTGGTACAAGAATATATTCAAAAAGAATATGAACTTGACATCATCGGTTTATCTTGCAATCATGGAGAAAACGTTTTGATACCAGCGGTAGTCCGAAAAATACGAGATGAACTACAACGCCAATCATGCTACTTCAGGTTGGACGATATCAGAGATTATCCGGATTTGAATGTGGATAAATTAAAGGAATTCATACATGAACTTAAATATGAAGGCATCTTTAGTATAGAAGTATTGGCGTATGGTGGAAAATATTATTTCCTTGAAGCGAATTTGAGAAATGATGGTTGTGCATGGGTGTATACTGCTGCAGGCATAAATTATCCTCATCTGTGGGCGTTGTATGGTGAGAAACAATTGGACACCGAAAATATGGAACAGTTGAAAGCCTCCACTCCTCTATTTTTGATGAGTCAGGATGATATATATAATTTGATTGAAGGTAAGGTCTCATTTATTCAATGGCTGAAAGATTTTCACAAAGCCGGAGCTTCTTTCAATGCATATTTCAAAGATCCATTATATACATTAATGGATTTTTCGATTCATGTCAAGCAAGGTCTTAAATTAGTGCTACGTAAATGCTTTAGCGTTAATATTCATTGAAATAATATGAAATCAAAGGTTATAAAGATAATTGCAGTAATCTGTTATTATAGTGGATTAGTAAAATTATTCTATCGACTGAACAGACGTTCTAAGCGTATAGTAACTTTTCATAATGTTATTCCGTTTAATTTGCTGCCCAAAGGAAAAAGAATTGGTTTGGTAGATACAGAGGAAGAATTTGAAAATAAGATTATTGAACTTTCTAAGTTTTTCTCTTTCAGTAATGATTTAAGAGATGAGAATAGTGTGACCATTACATTTGATGATGGTTACAAAAACCAGTTTGAAATAGCAGGCAGAATTTTGGAACGTTTCGGCAAAACTAACGCCACAGTCTTCGTTTCTGGTGCTATTCTGAATAATAATAGTGAAAATGCACTGATTGTAGATTTGTTAATGCATTGGATAGAACTTGTCCCTGAAGGTGAATATTATATTCTATGCAACTCAAATATCAAACACAAATTTCATTTAACTGATCAGAATCGTCAGGAGATTTGGCAATCAATTATTTGGCCTAAATTTTCTTTAGACACTAAAAATAAAGGGCGATGGATTTTAGATACATTAAATTCTCAATACCCAATTTCTAAAATTTTAGGTAATTGTGACCAAAGATATTTAGACTTAAGATTGTCTGGCGTCTCAAGTAGAGAGTGTGAAAATTTTCGTAATAAGGGATGGAAGATTGGCTGGCATACAATAAATCATTTTCCTTTAAGCAGGTTATCCGATGAAGAAAAATCAAAAGAAATTTGTGATTCGCCAGCTTTTATGAAACCTGTTGTATTTAGTTATCCCTATGGAGAACTTGCATCAGTTGATAAGACTACAATTGATATAGTTAAGGAAGCGGGGTATCCTTGTGCTGTCTATAATCTTCCGGATCCCGGAAATTCTATTGGTGTATTCTTTATGCCTCGTTATACATTGGATTCTGATAAATTTCTTTTGCATTTTGAACTATCCGGTATAAAATACTTCTTGACGAATTTCAGAAGACTACCTGTTGTGAAATTATGAGTGAAAACGAGTAGAATCTTACCTCCCTTGGAGATAAAGAGAGGATTTAAACAACAATTACCGTCACCTTCACTATATAATTTCATAAAAGAAACTATATATATCAGATGTTCTCACTAATATTAATTTAATGAAATGAAGCGACATGCATATTGTATAATTGCCCATAATGATGCTTACTGTCTTGAAAAGCTGATATCCCTTATTGATGATGAGCGCAACGATATTATTTTAATTTTTGATAAGAAATCAGACCTGTCAAGGTCATTCATACCGAAGACAAAACGCAGTGGAATATTGCACCCAAATGACTCGCAACTCATTGATATTCAATGGGGGGGGGTATCGCAGTTGAAAGCTGAGATGCTGGCTTTGAGCATGGCGGTAGAAGCTGGAAAGTATGATTATATCCATTTGATATCAGGAGTGGATCTGCCTTTAAAAAGTCAAGATTATATCCATAATTTTTTTGACAGGCTCGAGCCGGGTACGAACTGTATGAGTTTCATCAATGAGCAATATAAACCAGATGCTTTCAATGCCAATTGCAGATACTATCATCTCTTCACAAATTATGCGAGATGCAAAAATATTTTTCTACGTAAATTTTGCAGCCTTATGCGAAAGTCGTTTATAAAACTTCAGCAGGCGTGTGGATATGAAAGGAATTGGAGCGGATGGACATTTGGCAAAGGCACTAACTGGGTTTCTATTACTTACGATTTTGCAAATTATCTTGTGGAAAACAAAGAAACTGTTTTTAAAAGATTCAGAGGCGTTCATTGCTCGGACGAGATTTGGAAACATACGATGTTACTGTCCTCATCGTATAAGGACACAGCCGCCAATTTCGATGGAATCTCAAATAGTGTGAGACGCATAGACTGGAATAGAGGGAATCCATATACATGGAGATTGGAAGACTATGACGAACTGACTGAATGTAGTGAATTATTCGCCCGAAAATTCAATTCGTGTCAAGATAAGGCTCTGATTGATAAAATTTACGATTACGTAAAACACTAATCTTGCCATAACCTTGAAATGATGAGTTCGGTAGAAAAAAATGAATATGTTAACTTATGAATACAGCAGGTAAAGAATATTTTTATCATTTGGATATGATGAAAGGTATTGCGATTGTTCTTGTCGTTATCGGGCATGTTATGTTGTTTACCTTTGACATCAATCCGTCGGAACCGTCGAAATTCATATACTTCAATATGCCCCTGTTTTTTTATATATCCGGCTTCCTGGCATTTAGAGGGTGTTTCATAACAATTGTTAAGAGTAACAAGCAAAAATGCCTCTGCTAAAGGAGAGGACATTTCTAAA
>CAMTMX010000095.1 GCA_947073495.1 uncultured Porphyromonadaceae bacterium | reverse complement strand
TTCTTATCAACACACGATTTATCATAACTCTTTATGCTCTGTAGATTGTTTTGAAAAGCGACTGTGCGCCTTTACAAAGTGCAAAATTAGCCTAAATGGATGGATTGACCAAATTTCAATCTCTTTTATTGAATATTTTTCAACAAATCTCTCACTCCCCTACTCTCAACCCTACTCTCAACACGAACCCGACAACCGATATAAACCAATAAATCTGACATGACCTACAAGCGGCATCAGTTATTCATATAAATTATTTATTTGAAAATCCTGCTGACAAGCGCTGTCTCACCGCCTCATACAGCATAACCCCCGCAGCTACCGAAACATTTAGCGATCCGATATTTCCCAAAATAGGAATCGTAGCCAACTGATCACATTGTTTCAGCACTTCCGGAGAGATTCCTGTATCTTCAGCCCCCATCACGATTGCAACAGGGACAGTGAAATCTGCTTCAGTATAATTTTCCACACCTTTTTCTGATGCTCCAATTATAAGATAACCATTTTCTTTCAATTTCTTCACTGCCGTCAAAGTGTCGCGTTCCCGACACACCGGCACATAGAACAAAGCTCCGGCAGATGCCTTGACTGCATCTGAAGTGACAGAAGCACTTCCTCTTTCCGGAACAACAATAAAATCGACACCTGCACAATCGGCGCTTCTTGCTATCGCGCCAAAATTACGGGCATCGGTAACCCCGTCAAGAACAACCGCAAGAGGCGTTTTCCCATCCTCGTATAATTGAGGGACCACATTGTCAAGTTTGTGATAGCCCACGGGCGAGAGCAAGGCGATTGCCCCCTGATGATTTTTCATTGTTATGCGGTTCAGCTTCTCCAACGGCACTCTTTGCACGACAATATCATATTCCCTTACTTTATCAAGCAATTCCCTGGCAAGATCTCCGCCAAGATCACGCCGTATCAAAACTTTATCTACTGTTTTCCCGGATTCAATTGCCTCCAGAATGGCACGTATGCCAAATATATAGTCACTTTTTTCCATTTCCTTTTTTATTCATTGTCAAGGAGAGTCCTTGCATTAAGCAATGCCGCGTCGTTGATCGTGCTTCCTGACAACATTGCAGCCAACTCTCTCACACGTTCCTCCCTGTCAAGTTTTTTGACATGAGAAACTGTCTTATTTTCATTATCTGTTTTATAAACTTTGAAATGACTGTCTCCCTTGGATGCAACCTGTGGAAGATGCGTAATTGCCAACACTTGCATCTCTTTGCCCATTCGTCTCATCATGTCTCCCATCTTGTCGGCTATTTCTCCTGAGACTCCTGTGTCGACTTCATCAAAAATGACCGTGGGCAATTTCATGCATTTAGCCATTATTGATTTCAGGCTCAACATCAATCTTGCAAGTTCACCGCCTGATGCCACCTTCCCCATCGGTTGCATCTCATGGTTTTTATTGAAACTGCACAGGAATTCTACCACATCCTGACCATCAGTTGTCAGCTTTCCCTGTGTTATCTCTATTCTAAAAACCAGATTCTGCAAGCCCAACGGTCTGGCGGTCTCTGTTATCAACCCGCCCAGTTTCTCAGCGGCTTGGCGTCTTGACTCTGTCAGATCATTTGCTTTCGATTTTAATTCCTTGGCAATGGATCGTGCTTTCTTTTCCATTTCCTCCACATCAATATCTCCATTGTCTATTGCATTTAGTTTGGAACGAAGATCTGTGTGAAGATTCACAAGAGCCTCCTCATCGCCGACCTTAAATCTCTTTATCGTTTCATAAAGAAGATTCATTCTTGATGACACCTTTGCAAGGCGTGCCGGATCAGAATCCACCTTGTCAAGATAATCATATACTGTCTCCGAGATGTCTTTAAGCTCGATACGTAAGTTTTCAAGCCTCGACAATAATTCATCTCCAGCGCCCTCTCCAAAAAACGAAAGATTAACCTTGGAAATCGAATCAGTCGCCTCTGCCAACAGAGAGTTTATATTCCGATCCCCTCCTTCGAAACAATTATAAGCATTCCCCAAGTCCTCCCTAATCTGGTCGGAGTCACTGAGCATGTCGAATTCATGTTCAATCTGCTTCAATTCTCCCAATTTTGGTTTTACCTTATCAAGTTGTTCAAATTGAAAAGCAATAAATTCCCTATTTTCCTTATTCTTCTCAATCTGACTTTTTATCTTTTTTATTCTGTTCCTTAATGAAACGTATGCAGAAAAATCCTTTTGATAGTCTGTCAGAAGCTCCTTGTCGTCAGCAAAAGCATCAACTATTGAAAGATGGCTTGAGCTTTGAGACAAAATAATATTGCTGTGTTGCGAGTGTATGTCTACAAGGTTTCCTGTTATTGAAGAAAGGACAGGCAATGTCACGGGAGTATCATTTACAAAAGCCCGGGAGCGGCCGGAGGGTGAAATTTCCCTTCTCACAACCAATTCTAAAGGATTCCATTCTACACTGTTATCTTCAAACAATGACTCCAACACCACATCGGGATTAGAGAAAGTCGCTTCGATCACTGATTTTCTACTTTTGTCGGAAATTGCCTTGGTTTCAGCTCTTTCCCCAAGCAACAGGGATAAAGCGTCGAGCATAATCGATTTTCCAGCCCCCGTCTCACCGGTCACGATGGTTAGACCGGAATTGAAATCCAGGCTTAAATCATCGATAAGTGCATAGTTTTTTATAATCAGACTTTCGAGCATATCCTATAGATTGAGAGTATTGTTCAGATTATTCAGCTTTTCTTATTTTCTCGAGCTTTTCCATATCGGCAGGATAAATATCTTTCAGCAATTCATACACCTCTTCCCTTTCAGATTGAGGTGCCTTTGAATATATATTGATCAGCTCGTCGAGTTTAGAATCCCGAAAAACGGAAAGACCCACCGACATGGGAGCGTTATTGTAAATGTCTGCCAACGCTTTTAACGACGATGTGATCGCCGCCCTCCCTTTATCCGGACTGGTGACCATCTCATCAAGTCCTTTCCTATGATATTGATATATCAAATCCCTTATCATACTTGTATTCGAATCGGTGAATGAGTTCAACACCGCGCTCCTGTTTCGATTGTCTTCGAATGTTCTCCAACCAGACTCGCCGGACGATTGAGCCATCTGCACGATAGAGGCCGCCTTATCAAAATAAGATTGTCCTCCCTTGTATGAAAAGCTGTCGAAATCCAATGCAAGCAAAAGATAGGCATAATAATTTAAGATTGCCGTAAGATTGCCATCCCAATTATTATCATTGAATATCAAGGGATCCCCCTCTCTGTAATCGAACTCTACTTTTGTATCCTTGAAATTAAAGAGTGTCGTGGTATATGTGCTGTTGAAGACAGGCCGTATCAACTGAATCTGGATATCCCCTTTTATGCGGTCGTCCGAATATTCCTTCACAGTCAAAAAAAAGCGACATTCTATTTTTTCGTTTGGAGAGAATACGAAATTAGTCCATTTGTTTTCATTAAGATATTCAGATATGACCTCTTTCAAAGAGTCGAAAACACTTTTGTTCGTACCTTCAACAGAACTTGAATTTATTTCCACACTGCATTGCAATTCTTGCGCATGGGCATCTGATGAAGCATACACCACGCCACACAAGCAAATCAGAATCGCTAAACAATATGAACTCAAATCAGTCATTAAAATCCAATACAAACGATAGCAGCCTTAGAATCATCCCACAACCGTGTCAACGATATCTGCGGCGACAGCCCTTTTACTTTTAGTCTCAAAAGCAAAAACACTTCCTGTTGCCGATACAATCGTGACCTTATTCGTATCTTTCATAAATCCGGCGCCCGGGTCACGGAGTGAATTGAGCACGATCCAGTCAAGATTTTTCTTTTCAAGCTTTTTATGTGCGTTTTCGATTTCGTGATCTGTCTCCAATGCGAAGCCAACCATGGTCTGACCTTTGCGTTTTGATGCTCCCAGGGTGGCGGCAATATCAGGATTTTTAACAAGTTTAAGTGTCATGCCGTCTGTATTTTCCCGTTTGATCTTACTGTCGGCGACACATTCCGGAGCATAATCCGCCACGGCAGCTGCGAGAACGATATAGTCAGCTTTGGGAGCCTCCTCCATACAAGCGGCACACATTTCTTTTGCAGATGTC
Organism: uncultured Porphyromonadaceae bacterium; assembly: GCA_947073495.1. Classification (GTDB taxonomy): domain Bacteria; phylum Bacteroidota; class Bacteroidia; order Bacteroidales; family Muribaculaceae; genus Lepagella. The sequence continues at coordinate 8,275 of CAMTMX010000095.1, read as the reverse complement.
ACGTCGATCCTTTTGATCGATGTGTTTTCCAATGAGATTCCTACCGGACCGGCAACGATGGTAACATCCGCCCCCCTCGATGCAAATTCCTCAGCAAGAGCAAAACCCATTTTCCCGCTTGAATAATTTCCGATAAATCTGACCGGATCGATATTCTCGTATGTCGGACCGGCAGTAATCAGAATTTTTTTACCGGCCATGGTCGCAGACTTTGCGAAATACCGCTCCGCCGCCTCCACTATTTTTTCGGGCTCTTCCATCCTACCCTTTCCAGAAAGACCGCTTGCAAGCTCCCCGCTACCGGGTTCCACTATTATGACGCCATCATTCTTAAGCGTCTTTATATTTCTCTGTGTTGAAGGATGCTTCCACATGTCAAGATCCATTGCGGGTGCCACCATGACCTGCTCCTTGGCGGAGAGATAGGTGGTGATGAGCATATTGTCAGCTATTCCGTTTGCCATCTTCCCTATTGTGCTTGCAGTGGCGGGAGCTATGATCATCAGGTCAGCCCACAATCCAAGATCGACATGGCTATGCCACTCTCCGGTGTTTGCTGCGAAAAACTCACTGACCACAGGTTTGCCGCTCAATGCAGCAAGTGTGGCAGGGGTGATGAATTCCTTTCCGTTGGGAGTTATAACCACTTGCACTTCAGCTCCTTTTTTAATAAGAAGTCTTAGCAGGTAGGCTGACTTATACGCCGCAATCCCTCCGGAAATGCCCAATACTATATGTTTCCCTTTCAACATGTCTAAAGACGTTTATTTGTTCACTTTTTCTCCTGTTGACGTTCCTTGTTGTATTTGAACTTGAGCTGCATGAGCACATCCTTTGTGTTTTTCGGGAAGTCTCCCTGCATTATCCAATCAAAAAAAGAAGGTTCGCGTCGGAGAACATCCTTTACGGCTTTCCCTTTATGTTTACCGAAATTGAAAACCGGCACATCGTTATCGTCGAGCACAATTCTTGCCGCAAGGTCAAGGTTTTTCCCTATATTTGAGAATTTAGCAAGATATTCCACATCATTTTCAAGTTCAGGATAACGTTTCAACTGTCCAAGGAGAACTTCATACGTTGCCTGTGTGTCTGCAAGGGCGCTATGTGCACCCACAAGATCAGCACCGCAATAGAATTTGTATGCCGCCACAAGAGTGCGTTGCTCCATTTTATGGAATATGTTCTGAACATCTATGAAACGGCGCCCTGCGATGTCAAAGTTTATACCGCATCTGCCGAATTCTTCCATAAGCACCGGCACATCAAACTTGTTGCTGTTGTAACCGGCAATGTCACACCCTTCAAAAATATCAAGAAGAGAACGGGCTATCTGTCGGAAAGTCGGTTCATCCTTGACATCCTCATCCGTGATATGATGCACAGCCGTACTTGCAGGCGGAATCGGCATTTCAGGATTGATTCGTCGGCATTTTCTCTCCTCCCTGCCGTCAGGATATATTTTTATATACGACAATTCGACGATCCTGTCGTGAGTGACATTTGTGCCTGTCGTCTCAAGATCAAAAAATATAATCGGTCGCTCCAGATTGAGCCTTATGTTTTCCTCCATCATTATTGGATAAATTTATCTTAAAAATCCGGTTATCCCTCTCACGGGAGATCAGATTATTCCAACACCTGCATAGGCATCTGGATAGTGACAATATTCTGATTGGGCTCCTGCTCGAAAGGTTCAAAAATACCCGGACGTGCCGGATCAGACAATTTCACGACCACGGATTCTCCTCCAAGATTACTGAGGATCTCGACGGTAAACAATGAATTAAATCCTATCACCATGTCATTACCCTTATAGTCGCAGATAACTCTTTCCTCCGCTGATGTGCCATAGTCAAGATCTTGGGCAGCAAGTTTCATTCCATTCTGGCTGACCTCAAGCTTTACAAGATTGGATGCCTTGCTTGCAAAGATTGCCACACGGCGCATCGCATTCAGAAACGCCTCACGGTCGACTGTGATGACAAACGGATTTGATTCAGGGATGACCCTGTTGTAGTTTGGATAATTACCCTTTATGAATCTGCAGGTAAGTGAATATATGCCAAACTCAAATTTAGCACCCTTAGTCCCCAGTGTGACAGTCACGTCCTGCTCCTCCTTCCCGATAATCCCCTTTAGGATCGACGCCGGCTTGGCCGGCATGATAAACCCTCTTGTGATTCCCGGATTTACCTCTGTGTTAATGTAACGGACAAGCTTATGCGTGTCGCTTGCAACAAAAGTTATATCACCTTCATGAATGTCCCAATAAATACCGGTCATCATCGGGCGGATTGTCTCGTTGCTGACAGCATAGATGGTATTTTCAATCCCCTTGAGCACTACAGAAGACGGAATAGTGATGACAGTGGCATCATTTTCAGCCTTGTCGCCTCTCGGGAATTCGTCGGCATTTATGCCCATGAACCGGAAACGACCGTTAAGAAACTCAACATCAATTTCTCCTGTGACATCATTTCGGGTAAAAGTCAAAGGCTGATTGCTGATTTCCTTTGTGATTTCCAAAAGGCTTTTTGCCGGCACAGCAACAGCTCCGTCGCCATCAGAATCCATAACTTCAACTCTTGCCGTGACAATATTCTCCTGGTCACTGCCTGTAATGGTCAGCCACTCACCCTCAAGTTCAAAAAGGAAATTATCAAGAATAGAGAGTGCGTTCTTCGAACTTATTACTTTGTTGACTGCTTGCAACTGCTGCTGGAAAAGCTTTCCGTCAATATTAAACTTCATATATGTTTTGTTTTATTTTCTATCGTTAACAGCACTCATCGCGCCATTGCTGACGAGATTAAGGCTGATTGCAAATTTAATCATTTTTTTTGGAATCTTTGTCGTGCCGGCTGGGCAAAATGACATGCTCCCCTCTGATTTCAACAAAAAAATTGTCGTCGCGCTTAAAGCACGACGACAATTTAAATTATTATTTATCGGCGGTGCGACTTTATTATTCGGCAACCACTTCAAATTCGATTTCTTTAACCACTTCCTTGTGGAATTTGATAGTAGCGGTATAAGTACCGACTTCTTTTACAGATTCCTTGAGGAAAATGATCTTGCGGTCTACATTGTGACCAAGTTTCTCGAGAGCCTCGGCAATCTGAAGAGCATTCACAGAGCCGAATACAGTGCCGGTAGAGCTTGTCTTAGCACCGATAGTGAGCTTAACGCCTTCGAGAGCAGCTGCCGCTTCTTCGGCATCCTGTTTGATCTTGGCGATCTTGTGAGCACGCTGTTTCTGGTCTTCAGCAAGTTGCTTAAGAGCTGCTGCAGAAGCGATGATAGCCTTTCCCTGAGGAATCAGGTAGTTACGGCCATAACCATCTTTCACTTCGACAACATCGTCCTTATAACCGAGTTCGGCTACATTTTCTTTAAGTATGATTTTCATCTTGATATTATTTGTCGGGGTTAAAAATGATTATTTCATCAAATCGGCTACGTAGGGAAGAAGAGCGAGGTGACGTGCACGCTTCACTGCCTGAGCCACACGACGCTGGAATTTCAATGAAGTTCCGGTGATGCGACGGGGAAGGATCTTACCCTGTTCGTTGAGGAATTTTTTGAGGAACTCAGGATCTTTGTAGTCGATATATTTGATACCGCTGCGTTTGAAACGGCAATATTTTTTCTTTTTAGTATCGACTGAAAGGGGAGTGAGATAACGGATTTCGCTATTTGCTGCCATGATTAAGCCTCCTTGATTTCTGCCTCGGCAACTACTGCCTCAGCGGGGGTTTCACTTGCTTTCTTTGATCTCAGATTGCGACGCTTCTCTGCATATTCCTGAGCATACTTGTCAAGACGAAATGTGAGGAAACGGATCACGCGCTCGTCGCGACGGAAAGCCACTTCGAGCTTCTTAACGATTGTGGGCTCGCCTTTGAACTCGAGCAGGCAATAGAAACCTGTCGATTTCTTCTGAATGGGGTAAGCGAGCTTACGGAGGCCCCATGTCTCTTCATTGACCACTTCAGCATTGTTTTCCTGAAGCACGCCTTTGAATTTTGCTACCGCTTCCTTCATCTGGTCGTCAGACAAAACGGGAGTTAAAATGAAAACGGTTTCGTAAGTATTCATACGGATACGTTAATTAATAATTGTTATTGTTTTGATTTTCACAACCTTATCATTCTGAAATCCATATTCCGGATGACTGTCGGCGTAAAAACCGCTGCAAAATTAATAAAAATCCTATAATCCACCAAATTATTTTCAATCCTCTATTGTTTTTTAAGCGATCTATTGTTTTTAAGCGATCTATTGTTTTTTAAGTCATCTATTGATTTGAATTCTCTTAGCCTGGCAAACGCCTCTTCCCTTCCTGCAGTCACCTTCGATGCGTAATGTGCGTCGCTGTCTATGGCAAGCGGTATTTCCGCCTCTATAATTTTATTCCACCACCTGTCTGACGGAAAGAAACGCGATTTGTCGGCATACGCCTTAGTGTTGATTTCCATCACCACGTCAGCACCCTTTACATGACTTATCACGTCATCCACCAAAGCCTCATACCAACTTTGGTTTTCTATTTCCGGATCAGCCTGCGAAGCATTTCCTGCGATTTTGTCAAAGTGCCCCAAAAGATCTACCCCTCCCCTTTCGAGCATCATCAAAACCTGTTCGAAATATTTTTCGACCACATATCTGAGATCGTTGCCATAACCATGTTTCAGGTATTGCAAGAAGCGCTCGAATCTTCCGTCACAATCAAGGAGCACCCCCTCCTGGTTAGGCACAAAATGGACAGATCCGAGCCTGAAATCAAGAGGAAGCATTTGAAAATAATCAATGTGCGGTCCCCAGTCATCCCCGAGATAATCTATTTCCAAGGAAGTCAGAATCCTCATGTCGGGGGAATATGATTCCATCAATCTTGAAGACTCTTCAAGATACTCATCCATCTGTGAAATCTTCATGTTGCATGGGGAATCAATATCCACCGGAGAATGTGGCGTAAATGCGAAATATTCCATTCCGGCATCCCCCGCTGCTTTTGCGATTTCCTCCATGCTGTCTCTTCCATCGCAAAACTGCGAATGTGCATGCAGATTATAGTTATCTGTTTTTGATATTATTGTCCTTATATCCATTGTCAATCTTCAGATGTCACAACCCCACGCGCTTCTGCGCCTTTGAGCCACAAGGCGAAAATGGCGAGAAAACCGGCACTTACCATCAATCCAATCCCTACAGCCACCTCATATGATATCGGCTGCCCCCACAATACTTTTGTCAAGGCACTGAAACCTTCGGGAGCAAAGAATATATATGTGGTAGTCACTGCCGTCATAAACAAAGCGGGAAGCAAAGTCACTATATACAATTTCCTTTTCGAAGCAAGATATACCGTCAGCGCCCACAATGTGAAAACAGAAAGCTCCTGATTGCACCACGCAAAGTAACGCCATAACACTTCGTATGGCAACATCATTATAATAAACGTCAGAACAAAAATCGGAATCGACACTGCAAGCCGCTTGATAATCTTTTTCTGTTCAACCCCCATAAAGTCCGCTGCCATGAGCCTTGCACTTCTCAATGCTGTATCTCCTGAAGTGATGGGAGCCGCTATAACACCCAATATGGCAAGCACCCCACCGAAGGTACCAAGCCAAGATGTAGAGAGGTTGTTGACAAGCACGGCAGGAGTGCTGCCGGCAAGTGATTCCTGAAGCTGGGTGTAGCCTCCGGTAAAGGAAATTGCCGCAGCAGCCCAGATCAATGCAACGACACCTTCAGTGACCATTGCTCCGTAGAACACTATCCTTGCATGCTTTTCATTGCCGAGACAACGCGCCATCATCGGAGACTGCGTGGCGTGAAATCCGGAAATCGCACCACATGCGATCGACACAAACATCATCGGAAAAATTGGATTTGCATCCGGATCAGGCTTGTGATTGTAAAACTCGTCCCATATCTCAGGCACACCCCCATTGACAAAAAGCATTACAAGTATCCCGACAGCCATGAAAAGGAGAGCCACACCAAACATCGGATATAATTTGCCGATCAGTTTATCTACAGGCAATAGTGTCGCCGCCATATAGTAACTGAAAATCAAAATGATCCAAAACATCTTGTCGAGACTTTCAGGAGTGAGCATGGCGAGAAGATCAGCCGGGTTATAGACAAACACGGCACCCACAAGAATCATAAGGAGCACGGCAAAACCGCGCATCACCTGTTTGATCTTGTCGCCAAGCTGCTCCCCGACAAGCTCCGGAAGCGACGCCCCGTCTCTTCTTATCGACAACATACCGCTCAAGAAATCATGAACGGCGCCGCCAAATATCGTGCCGAGCACAATCCACAAAAAAGCCGCAGGACCGAACATTATTCCCATCACAGCACCGAAGATCGGCCCAAGACCCGCAATGTTCAAAAACTGAATCAGATAGATTTTCCATGTCGGCAGTTCCACATAGTCCACGCCGTCTGCCATTCGCTTTACAGGCGTCGGTCTCGACGGGTCAACGCCAAAGACCCCACTCACGAACTTGCCATAGAAATACGACCCGATCACAAGCACGGCAAATGCAATTATAAATGATATCATTTCGAGATGTTTTCCAGACGATATACGTCGCTCCTTTTTGAAATTAAAGTTTTTCTTTGTTGTTCGATTTCTTTTTCAAGCCTTATAATATCCTGCTTCACATTGTCAGCTTTACTCATAGGATAACGACGGTATAATTCCTGAAGTTTTCTACCGGTCACCTCTACAGCCCTGACTGCCGCAAGATACTCTTTCATTGCATTTTTGGATTCAGTGTGCCTGAAATCACTGAAATTGGTGTAATATTCACCGTTACCCACGGGAAGCATAAACTCTACCGGCACATCCTCCACATTAGTATCGATATCGTCTATCAACGACAATATGTCCTCATATTTTGCCAAATCCTCTTGTTTCCACGTTGCCTTATAATTAGTCAGGCGAGCCATGTCAACAAGGCTTTCATCATCAGCGTCATAATTCTTGCGCAGGTCATTGACAAGGTACACATATACAGTGACCATGTCTCCGAGTCTGTTCCTGTCGGTCGCCCACCATCCTACTCCGTTCTCCTCATCGATTGCAAGCATATAGTCATCGTATGGAGAATTAAAAGGCATTCCCACATTCAACGGCTGGAGATATTCTCCGGTAGTGGCGTCTCTCGAAGCCACAAAAATATCATAGCCTCCCATCGAATCATTGCCGGTAGACGCATAATACAATGTCACCCCGTCGGGCATCATAAAAGGATAGTCCGCATACCCTCCTTTATTTAATATGGAAGGTGTCTCTGTCGGTTCTTGCCAACTGCCGTCAAGCAGTTTCACACTCTCCACAAGCCTCGCATTTCCAATACTGTCAGGCTCTCCCCACATCATGAAGTCTTTCCCTTCATTAATATATGCCATGACGGCGCCATCTTGATGTTCTTTCAAAGGCATCTCTTCAGGCAAGAGCAACTTTCCAGCCGACGCAGGCAATTTGTAATACTTGAAAAACTTATCTGACGGCAACGCGAGGGAATCTATCACAACAATCTCCTCCACCCTGCCGAGTGCATTTTCAGCCGAGACAAGCTGACGCTCGAATTCCCTTACAGCCTCCGCCCCGTTACGTTTTGTTTTCTCCACATATTCCTTAAACTCACCATATAGATCGGAAGCGGAATCGAAATCATAGTTCATGAATGCAAGACGCCCCAGATAAAGATTTGCATCTTTCACCCCCTTCTTCTTAGCCTCCGAAAGCAGTCTTTCAGCGTCTTTAAGGTTGCCGTCCTCAAGCTCGCATGCACCCAATATATAAGAATATTGAGGAGACCCTTTAATCTTTGAATTGCTTGCGGCAGCTTTATCAAGCACTTTGCGCGCCTGCCAATAGTCTCCCTCCAACAACAACTGACGGGCATCGTCAATCGCATCGGCAAAAGATAACATTGCCGAGCAAAACATAAAAAACAAAAGATATATCTTTTTCACTTTTTTAACAATCCTGGTTTCGAAACGAAAATAAAGCGGTTTGACAGTAAGAGTCGCCCGCTTTATGCGACAAAATTAGTTAAAAATAGCGATATTTCAAACCCCATTTTCAACAACTACCGACATTTAATGGGGATTTTTAAACTTTTTTTAGTAACTTTGCCAGCCTAAACCGTATTGAAATAACAAAACAAACTATAAATTTCATCTATATGAGCTTAAATATCATTGTACTCGCAAAGCAAGTACCTGATACCCGCAATGTAGGGAAAGA
>CAMTMX010000094.1 GCA_947073495.1 uncultured Porphyromonadaceae bacterium | reverse complement strand
CAAATAGCGACTCCAATAGCAGGATATCCCCATTCATCAATCATAAACTGACTGCCAATTTCACCACATAGTGAATAGTCCTTTTCCCTACCTATACCGTAAATGCAGGTTATAGCAATATGATCTTTAGCCCAATTTGTGGGTGAATCAGTAGGAAAGCATGTCTTTAAAGGGATGCCTCCATTATGCTGCTTCATCAGCCATATATAGGAAGCGGGCAACTTGTATCCTAATTCTTTCTCTACATCAGCTATCAATTCATCAGTTGGGGCATCACTTATATACTCTTTAAGAGCATAATAATTATCATCCCAGAAGTTTGTAAAATCAAAGCCTTCAAATTCTTTTTCCATAACTCATTTTTTATTTTGTGGCACATAATGTCCGGCAGCGTTCCGCTTATTCAGCCGGTTTGCAGGTTGTTATCAATCTCTTTAATCACAATCCACATAGAGGATATATTTCTTACAATTTAGACAACGAAATAAATAGCCTTGACATGAACCACCATTGATTATGTGTTCTTTATGTTCTGAATAGCCTTCTGATTCAGGAGTAAACTCAACCGAATTTTCTAATCCCATTTCTACAATTTCTTTCCAGCCGACATAGGCGATAAATTCACAGAAATCACCACAATGGTCAGGCCAATACTCTTGTTGCCACCCAATGTATGACGGTGTCCGACAACATAATTCCTCTTTGTATTCTTCTGAAATGATAGCGGAAAGAATTGCATAATCCACAAATTCGCCATCAAATCTTTTTGATGCTTTGCCCGAAGCAATACATTTTGGACAAAGAACATTTATATCTTCAACGCTATAAAAAGGACCTGAATATATTACAGATGTTCCTTTGCCACAGCAATCACAGGCTTCCGGTGTATCAACCTTTTCAAATAGTCCGGATTCCAACGGTTGAGAACAATATTTGAAGTGCGGCATTTTGACCGAGCCGCCTTTTGCCTTTTGAGGTCGTTTTAAGGCGTATCTATCACCTTCACATTCCAAGCGATCTTTAAGATAGTACAATTTCTTTGCATCCTTCATGTCCTGGGGATTGGCAACCTCCGATAGATAATGATAGGCTTTTGTGTAATAGCCTAAATAGCTAAATACATCGCTCAATATGCGATAATTTTCTTCTGTCTTTTCAACAGATTCCAAATCATCTGCCAGTCGGAACAATTCTGCAATCTTTGACCGTTCCGGCATTCTAATAGCCTCAATATATCGTTGTCTAAATTCTGATATTTCCATTTTTATTTCGATTGATAATGGATTAGCGAATAGCAGACCGTTGGGCGGCTCATTTGCTTGTTAGCCACACCAATTAACAACATTGGAATAATAACCAAACCTTATCAAAGCGTTTGGTTTTCAAATCCTCTTTTGTGATGTAGAAATAGATGTGTCCGCAGTCGCCGAACATCAGACAGAAGTCGCCACATTCTACAGTGTCAAGTTGCAGAAGCAATCTCCATTTGTCGTAGGCGGTTTCTTGTGCTTCATTGCGGATATCTTTTGGCACATTGCTCCACCCGTCGCCCAAATAATAGCCTCGTGTTACAAGATCACATTCAACAAACATACTGTTTTGAATCACATCGGGCCAACCGAGCATTTGAGACCCGCCATGCACATCATAAACAGACTTCCCTGTCGCTTTTTCAAACAAATCTTCCCAGTCGTCTAATCCGCCACATGAAGGGAATACGCCACGAAAGTCATCCTCTGAAGGATAAGACACATCCTTGCTCATCTTAATTTTCACCATTGGAAATTTGAAGTCATCTTCCATATCTTCCGGAAACTCTGCCGGCGACAAGACTGATGTGTCCTCAAACCAGAAAACACGAGCGCACCCGTTGTCCTTTGGGTCAAAGCCCCAGCGTTGGCTATACGTTTCATAAAAGAACGACAATATACCATGTTCAGGAAGTATATGTTCGGTATCGTACTTCGACAGATCCTCGCAATTGAACTGGGCTAAAAATGTCAACGGACGATTGACTACTGTACCATCTACCCCTTTGTCCTCAAAATACGGCCAAACGAAGTTTGACGGTACATCCGGCTTCCCTCCGAATCGAGTGCCGCATAGTTTGTACTTTTCTTTTCTTGCAATTTTGAGTACAATGCTCGGTTGTTGCAATTGTTGTATTTTATCTTTCATTTTAATCTGTTTTTGAGTGGCTAATGTCCGGCGGATAACTGACCTTTCAGGAGAGTGATCCGCTTGTTACCAGCATTATTCTTCTAATGGTTCAAAAGGTTCTTCTTGAAACTCTCCATTTTCATCTCTAATATAGGCTGTACCGTATGGAGCGTGAAGTAACGGAATTATATCAGGGTCATACTGACAGATAGTATTTAGCTTATAGATTCTGCTATTTGCAACCGTTTGCATATATTCGTCACTCTCATCTCCTGCTGTAAATCTCCACCCGCTATCGTATCCTTCAAACCAAGCTCCTTCTTCCAGTTTCTCACGATACATATATCCGACAGGTAAGCCATCTACTGTAATTCTGTCAGTGGCTATACACCCATCAGAAGTTTCCCAATCTTTAAGGAGAACCTCATCTTCTCGTCCATTTATAAAAAATTGCTTTTCTTGTTTCATTTTTTATTATTTCTTTTTTGCTGGTAATGTCCGGCAGCGTTCCGCTTATTAGTCGGTTTGCTGTTTGTTATAGTTTATGACACTCATTAATTTTCATATCGGTCATATTCAATATAAAAATTACCATTCATTTCATAGTAATCTAATGCTATTTTTCGGTCAAGCGAGCTACTGATTAAAACCAAATCATCAGTAATCTCCTGCCCGAATTTGAATGTTTCATTCAATAGACCCATAAATGCCTTAAAACATCCACAATATTCCCAATCGTTATCAATAAAGACATAATATTCTTCCGGTAACAGTTTTATATCCTGCAATATGGAGAGCCAGTAGCTATCGGAAATCTTTTGATCTATTGCTTGAGATTTTCTTTTGAAAGTAGTTCTTCTGATAATGTCGCTATCCTCTAAAGATAACAGTTGTATCGAATTAATATCCACAGAGAATAATGATGATATTTTCCTACGGTATATATCAATTTCTTGTTTACCTTTGTTCTTTCTGAACATTATCTCTCTCTTGTATTTGGATTCTTCTTGTGTCATAAACTATAACGTAATGCTAACAGCGGATTTGGCTGTTATTATCTTTAAGTATATTCATAGTCCGTCCTTCTCCAGAATGTCGTCCAACGGACTTTTGATGTTGTTCTTGAAAATGTAGCTTGGAGAATTGTTTGCCCGGTACACGTTCAGAGAGCCATACCAGTGGCCTATATAACTCATGGTATTCAGTAAGTTTTTTGTAAATGATTTTGAAAGGAGGGTAAGATGGTTGAAGAAATCGGCCAACACAAAGCCGTCGGCAGGCAGATAGACCGCACTGCCATTAGCGACGGCCCCCGGCTCCTGCATCAGCCTCTGCCGTAGCGAGGCGTCGCCGCCGAAGGCAGCCGCTACATACTCGCGCCCTTTCCATCCGGCGAAAGAGAGCGTGATGCGCCGTTTGGGATGATATGCGTCCATTGTGCTGCCATTTTCAGGAGGGGAGGACACCCTCCAATCGCAAAGTTACTAAAAAATTCGTACATTACGCCTGTCTTGTGCAGTTTTTAGCCCTTTGGAGCCAAGATTTTATGGATAAAGAAACGAAATAAGGTATGGTACAGCTTCGATACCCTTTGAGGGTGTTGCGAGGACAGAACGAGCCTGCCGGGAAGATGCCTTTTGACATTCTACTTGTTGACCGAACCGGGACCGATATTGTATACCAGAGTACCGAGGAGAAGTTTTTAATCAAAATGCACACTATAATTGTTAAATTAATGTATTAATCCTCTGAATGAGGATAAAATTAAATATTAAATTCCACTTATTATGTCGGCAGAAGAAACTCGTCTGGATATTATATTTAAGAAAAAGGGGGTATATGCTGTTCTGCATATAGTGATCCTGCTTCTTTCGATATTCCTTGTGGTAGGGATATCGATCGACACGTTTCATAACGAGTCGTTTTATAAAGTCCCGAAATTCATGAAATTCCAATTTTGGGTCTGTGTGGTCTTTCTACTTGACTTTTTTGTTGAGTTTTTCTTGTCTCCAAACAAGTGGTCGTATTTAAGGACTCACTTTTTCTTCTTCCTGGTCTCCATACCCTACAATTCAATAATAATCCATTATGGATGGCAATTCGATGATCAGATCACATATTGTCTGCGCTATATACCATTGATTCGTGGCGGATACGCCATGGCAATTGTGATCAGTTGGTTTACCTATAATAAAGCCACAGGACTATTCATATCATATCTTGCAACACTATTATTTACAATATATTTCGCATCGTTGGCATTTTATCTTTTTGAGCATAAGGTGAATCCTTTGGTAACAGACTACGATGATGCGTTATGGTGGGCATTCATGGATGCAACCACAGTTGGTTCCAATATAGTTGCCGTTACTACTGTCGGTAAAGTTTTATCAGTCTTGCTCGCAGCGCTTGGAATGATGATGTTCCCGATTTTTACAGTTTATGTCACAAATATTCTGACAAAACACAATCAGCAAGGTAAACAATATGGAGATGTCAATTTCACCACTCCCCTCTCCCATTCCGATTCACATCCGGAATCATCAACAACAACCGATTCTACCCAAGCTCAATCCGCATCTTGATCGGCCGGATAGAATTAAATGAGCTTGCGAAACTTAAATTAAAAAAATATCAATCATTCAATAGATTTAATCATGGCTTTTGACAAAGTATTTATCCGGCAATCTGTAAAAGATTTTCCGGTCACCGTTGCCCGAGGAATAGGACAAGTGATGTTTCAAGATAGCAAATGGACAGGTATCCTTTTTCTTATAGGAATATTCTGGGGGGCGTATATGGAGGGATTCCCGCTGGTTGCGTGGGGAGCACTTGTAGGTGTCCTCGTATCTACTCTTACGGGGTATATTCTTCGTCTACCCGATCAAAAGGGTGCAAACGGTCTGTGGGGATTCAATGGTGTGTTGGTTGGATGTGCTTTCCCTACATTTCTTGCCAGTACGGTTTGGATGTGGGTCGGTCTTGTAATCTGTTCGGCTTTGACAACAATAGCACGTTCCGGAATGGATAACATCCTTGATCGGTGGAAAATTTCATCCTTTACTTTTCCTTTCGTATTCTGCACATGGATTTTTCTGCTTTCTGCCAGATTGTTCGACGGTTTCCCTGCAATGTATATGGGAAGTCCTGAATTCCCTCACGGAGACACAGCGAAAGTATCAATGGATTTCGTGAGTCTTGTAGTATATTGGTTAAGGGGAATCTCTCAGGTATTCCTTATAAAATCATGGATCTGCGGAATCTTTTTCCTTGCCGGTCTTGCTGTAAGCAGTTGGCGTGCGGCTTTATGGGCTGGGATTGGGTCGGCAATTGCATTGTTTATCGCTTTTATATGGGACGGTCCTGCAACTGATATTGCCAATGGATTGTATGGATTTTCACCTGTGCTGACAGCGATTGCCCTTGGAGCGACATTCTGTAATTCCTCTTGGAGAAGTGCCTTGTGGGCAATATTGGGTACGATTGTAACAGTATTTATTCAGGCAGCAATGAACGCATTTTTCGCACCGATGGGTTTGCCAACCCTCACAGGACCTTTCTGCGTCGCCACATGGATATTCCTTTTGCCGGCTTATAAGTTTTTCCAACCAAACGCAAAGTAAGTAGAACTTTTTATTTTTAATCAGGATATTACCGATATGAGTTACACAATACAGAATGCGCCGTTGTCATGGCGTCATATAAAAGTAGTGGCAATTGCCTCTTTAGGTCAATTGATCGGTACTTGTCTTGCTACAATCGTATCGGTCATTATCCCCCTCTATCAGATCGTGGCACATCCGGAACTGTCGTCAGCAATGCAAGGTCTGGTCGGAGCCATGGATCTGATAGGTATTATGGTCGGTTCCACGATTATCGGCAAGTTGTCGGATAAATATGGTTATCTTTTATTCTTTCGTCTCTGTCCGTTGTTAATATGTGTGTCTTCCATTATATCTTTACTTTTCCCTACTCTTCCTGTTTTGATAATCTGTCTGTTTATGATGGGGTTTGGCATCGGAGGCGAATATAGTCTTGATTCAGACTATATATCAGTGCTTATGCCGTCCAAATGGGAGTTTACTATGGTAGGTGTCGCTAAAGCTGCGAGCGCATTGGGGAATATCATAGCTGCAGGAGTCTGCTTCCTGATAGTGAAAGATTGGCAGAATGCCGATCTTTGGCCAAGGTTGATGTGGATAATGGTAGCAATTTCAGGATTGATGATTGTTGTCAGAATCCGCTTTTGGCAAAGTCCCGCGTGGCTAATGGCAAATGGAAAGTCGAAAGAGGCAGAGGTGGCGGTTCATGATTTTTTAGGCGATGATGTAAATATTGAACCGGCGCAAAAGATGCCCCCGTCTGCGACAAAATTATCAGATAATATCTCTACCCTGACTTTTATCAGGCAGAATTGGAAGAATGTGATATTTACAGGTATCCCCTGGGCATGTGAGGGATTAGGTGTATATGGCATCGGCGTGTTCCTCCCTATTTTAGTAATGGCATTAGGGCTTGAACATGTATCCGGTCATGAGACTCAGTTGGCACATGTGGCAAGTTCGGTTGAGATCACGCTTTGGATATCATGTATAATACTTCCGGGATTTATTATCGGATTATTCCTGATTCCCAAGATGAATGGAGCCAAACAACAGACCATGGGGTTTTTCTTCAGTGGACTTTCATTATTAGTACTCTTATTGGCTTATAATAATCATTGGTCAAGCTGGATTTCTATTCTTGCGTTTATGGCTTTTGAATTGTTCCTGAATCTTGGACCGCATCTTATGACGTATGTTCTCCCTTCCAAGGTCTACCCTGTCGAGATAAGAGGACTTGGGTCAGGTATTGCAGCCTCCATAGGAAAAATCGGTGCAGTATTGGGAGTATTTTTTATTCCTGTGTTGTTAAAGGGAGGCGGCTCATCATTAGTTCTGATAGTCTCGATAATCGTCATGATGGTAGGTGCCGTCGTGACTTACATCTTCGCACCCAAAATCAATAATTCAACTTTCAAAAGCAAAAGTTGAGGTAGGGAAGTTATGCAGATACGTCAAAAACCGGAAAAAGTAGAACAGGGAGTAAATGAGAATTTTGAATGTTAAATTTTTAATGTTGATAATGGATAATTTTATCGGAAATGAAACAAAATAGAACAGATAGGAAAATTCAGATATTAGTAATCAAGAATTTATGGGGGTGTTCTAAAATGAAAATATGAAACGTTCTAAAAATTTCAAAAGTGTTCTACTTTTAATCAATTAGTAATTAGAAGTTTGTGATTAGTAATTGGTAAAAGAGTCAGAAGTGAGTATATAAAAGCAGAACGGGTGGGATAGATATCTTATTGGAATGTAGCTGCTTGTATGCAAGTGTTCTACTTTTTTGAAAAGTGTTCTATTTTTTCTGAAAGTGTTCTACCCTTATACAATTAGCAATTTGTAATTAGTAATTAGCAATTTGAGAGGAAGTGTGGAGGAAGTTTCCCTGATTTTGGTTGACTGCCATGAGTTTGTAACCCTGAGAAACGTTGACTCGGTTGTTGTAATCGCTAAGGAAGGTTGACTGATGACATGTATTTACGACCAGAGAACAGGAGGGCTCTGTGATGTGTGGATGGTTTTGATTGTGGCTGCGCGCACGATGCGATCCAAGGATCGCATAACAGAACAAATCGAGGAGAAATAGATGTTTTTTTAAGCCCTAATCTTAACCTTCATCACCGACCAACCGTTCTCCGGATTCTGATAAGTGATATGCTTGACCACTCCGCGCAGTTTAGTTATCAATCCTCCTTATCGTTTAGTTCTTCGGATTTATTTTGATACCATCTATAGCTCTGCAACACACCAAAGAGCATGAATATAGACCAAGTTACGGCTTTCCACTTATCAAACTTACAGCAATTGAGGATATATAAGACCGCAGCCATTATCGCTCCGTATGCCATTAACATGACTATGGCTTTCAGGACAATCCTGTTTTTATTGCTCATAATAAATTCCTTTTATACATGCTTCATGAGGGAGGCGGCTTCGCCACGCTATCTGATATTGAATGAATCCCCTGACTTATCGGCAAGGAAATAAATCGAGTCCTTATCACTCGGCAGATGACCGGCATTTTCTTGAATGAATATGTTTACAGAATACCCGTGCGAGACAGTCTTCAGTCGTTTAAGTGGTATTTTACAATCCAATAGCCGGTCTTATTGCTACCCTTGCGCTCAATCCATCCGGCAGCTTTCATGTTGGCTATAATCTTCTTTATGCCATTGTCCGTCATTCCGATCTGTTCAGCAAGCTCGACGCGAGTAAGGTGCGAATTGTCGGCGAGCAGCCGTAATACGGACAGCTCGGATTTATTGGGTACTTTATTGGGTGCTTTATTGGGTACTTCTTCTGTTATGTTCTTTTGAAGTGTCTTCAAAATTTCGTAGAGCATAAAGTCGATGAATGGGCCTGACTGCCCCTTGGCGGTGGAGGCGGCAATAGCGTTATAATATTCTTGCTGATTGGCATAGACCATATTCTCGACGGGAAGATGCTCAAATAGTGGGTTCAGACGACCGAGAATCAGTGATTGCCACAGTCGTCCGGTACGTCCGTTGCCATCGGAGAACGGATGTATAAATTCAAACTCGTAATGGAACACACAGGAGCGAATCAGCAGATGGTCTTTCGACTTTTTGAGCCAAGCGAAAAGATCGCCCATCAGTTCGGGAACTCGTTGTGGCGGCGGTGCCATGTGGATGAGTCCCGATTCGCCGAACACTCCGACGCCGCCACTGCGGTATCGCCCGGCATCGTCGGTTAATGCTTCCATCATTATACCGTGAGCCTTTAGCAAATCCTTTTCAGCAAAAGGATTTAACTGCGAGTAAAGGTCATAGACGCGGATAGCATTCTTGACCTCCTGAATTTGGCGTATTGGTGCCACCACCTGTTTGCCGTTGATAATATCTCTTACTTCATCCTCGCTGAGAGTGTTGCCCTCGATGGCAAGCGAAGAATGTATGGTTTTGATGCGGTTCGCTTTTCGAAGCTTCAAGGCATGCTCACCCTCCAGAGCGATGTTATGTCGCTCCAAAAGTGCAGATATTTCCGCAATGCGATTGATAGCTTCTGCAGATATGTTGAATGGAGGGGTTGTCATAAGATTATGCGTTTATTTTGATTTGACCGGAGATAAGGCGAGGAAGCATCATCGACCGATAATGCAAAGTTAACAATTTTTTCTGAGACTGAGGGTATTATAGATTGGATTTCTTGTCTGATTTCTCTGGAGGGGTTCTGACGAAGGGATGGGTTCTGGTGGTGGCTACGCACACGATGCGATCCAAGGATCGCATAACTGAACAAATCGGGGAACTTGACTCGGTTTTTCAGGGCGGGTTATGTTTTGGGACAGACCAAAGAGTTGTCATGGTCCATCCTGCATGGGGATCTCAGGCGAGAAACACGCGATTCATCCGCTGCTCCTTCAGGATTTATTTTCGGAGGGAAATTGATATGAGAAATTCGCGTCCACGCAGCCAGCGTTGGCTTTCGAAGGATGTAAGCTGATTGTAGGATGTGTAATTGTAGGTTCGCTGATCAAAGATATTGCTGATTGATGCGGAAAACTCCAAACGTTTGTTGAACTTGAAGACTACTTTTGTGTCAAACAGAAACACGTTTTTATAATTGTCTGAAGTTAGTTCGTTGCGGTAGTGTTCGCCGCTGATGTGCCATTCCCATTTATTGTGAGGCATGACGTTAATGAGCAGTCCATTCTCCATATTTCTGAGCCACGCCGCATTTATCCCGTTCATATTTAGCCGGCTTGAAGAAAAATCTAACCGATAGTCGAAACTCAGCCAACGGATAGGAGCTCCGTTGATTTTGGCTCCCACCGACCATGAAGTGCTTATGGAATTGACCGCCCTGTTTTCTGATAAAAGGTGTGATTCCTGACGGCTGAAGGAACCATTGACGTTGGCACTCCCCCTCATGAAATCAAGTGTCTTCCCGATACTGCCGTTAGCTATCAACATCTTTCCGTCGCTCTTTGCCGACGTATAGGAATAGACCACGTAGTCTCCATAAAGTTGCTGTGCGAGAGTGAAGGGAGTGTGGCTCCATGACTGCATCACGAAAGCATTGGCAAACAATCCATGTCTCGTATGTCTGTAAGTTAGCCTTGACGATACTCTCTGTGACGTGGAATTATAGAAATCATCAACCCCGCTTTGGAATGAACGGTAATTTTTCATCACATATCCCGGATGAATAAGGTTAAGGTTCATGGGAGAACGCCCCGTCCCTCCCCGGAGACTCATTGAAAAACGGTTGTTTGGTTTCCAGTTAAGGCTCAGTGACGGAGAAAAATATACCTCGTCACGGTTAGCGAGAGCCTTGTCAAATGTATAGTGCGCAAAGCTTACAGGCGCGTCAAGTGTAAAATTGATACGCCTGAACCAATATTCAAATTTCGGGTTAGCATAGACAGTGAAATAGTTGGTGTTTATTACATTTGTGGTTTCACCGGGAATTTCTTCAGGGATTTCCGGAAGATGTGTATTCAGGGAGCGGAGATAACCTTTAATCCCTCCTTCCAGACTTACAGTGACACCATTGACAGAGAATGCATAAGCTGCACTTTCGTTTGTATAAAAAGCATGATCCTTGATGTTCTGGCTTAAGAAACCGTCATTCATTGTTACTGAAAGCGTCTGGGGCATCGATTCCCATTCATTATTGCTGATAAATGTGACAAGATGTTTCCCTTTGAAACGTTTGATAAGTTTGAAATCGTTCCCTATATAATAGTCCGGCAGTGAAGCCGTCTGATTATTGGATAACGATCCGGTCACGTCAAGGTTTACATCGTCCCAGTCGACATTGGTTTTCAAAGTGTTGTTGATGAATGCGGTTTTCTGGTTTAATTCATATATGAATTTGCCCGACAGTGAGTGTGAACGGTCGACGCCGTTGCGATTCTCTGTGACAACACGGTCTCCGTCATTCAAAAAATAAGTCGTAATATTAGCAGCTTGTGCAGTACCACGATTGAACGAATAGTCCACCTGCGCCTTAAGCTCCCCGCGTCCCATTTTCCACAGACTGTTGGTGGATATAAGTGCCGAACGGTTGAACAGTGTACGCTTGCGGCTGAGATTGGGCACACCCGGTAATGACACTCCAACATATTGGCTTAGTCCTGTTCCACGGCGAGAAGCAAAGAAATCAGTCGCCTGAGACGAGAGGTCTTCTCCGACATTGTTTGTCTTTATAGTCGTTATGTTTTGGAAATTGGGCATGACTGCCATTGCGAACAGTTCACCATCCCAAATCGCACCTTCGGGTTGCCATGAATAACCACCACCGGCATCTCCATGGAAAGTCCAGGTTGCTTTGGCTTTATTTTTTAGTTTTAAGTTGATAGCAGCTTTATCGGAAAAGGATATACCGGAAAGCACCTGCATCGGCTGATGGTTCTCCATGACCTCAACAGCGCCCACATCCTCATGGCTTATGCCGTTTGTAGCTATACCGTACTTGCCTCCGAGCAGGTCAGATCCTTCAATGTAAAACTTGTTGATATCCTCCCCCTGGTACTTTATTTTGCCTGATTTTTCCACATCAATACCCGGCATTCGTTTAAGCACGTCACCGATGGAACGGTCCTTTGTCTGTGCAAATGCACTGACACCGTAGGTGATTGTATCACCTTGCTCCCTTATGCGGTCAGCCTTTACAGCCACTTCCTTGAGCAGGGTTGCCCCGGGTTCAAGGTATACCTTCAAAGGAAAAGAAACGCCGTCAAGAGGTATTGTTTTCTTTGCAAAGCTCATCATGGAGACTTCCAGTCTGCAACCTTCTACAGACGGCAATGTCATAGCGAAACCACCGTCACCTTTCGATGAGGCATATTTCTTTATTTTGCCGTCCGCACCTTTGATAATGACGGAGGCTCCCGATAACGGTTCGTTGTTTTCCTTGTCAATAACCGTACCTGATACGTTTATTTGAGACATGGCAATGCTTGCAATGAACAAACAAAACAGAGATGTGAAAAGACGTTTCATAAGTCGTGTGGATAATCAGTTTCTTCTTTATCGCGATGTTGTTCTTTTTTATGGGTATTTTTTAACGTCGAAACTAAGAAACTGTTTAAAATTTATTTTGTCTTGTTATTGAGGTCTTTGTCGACATCTTTATGATATTTATTCAGTCATTATAGAACCCCATAATTCCTTCATTCAATCTCAAAACATTCTCGGAAATCCTCTCTAAATCTTAACATAAGTCAAATCCAA
>CAMTMX010000093.1 GCA_947073495.1 uncultured Porphyromonadaceae bacterium | reverse complement strand
ATTTTCAAATTTACAGATCATCAGATTTCCTGATTTTCAGATTACTCTTAAACCATAAACCATATACTATAAACTAAACCTTAACTCTCAACTCTAAACCCCTTACAATTGTATGTAGCCGAACTGGGGATAATCGTTGGTGCTCAGGTAAAGTCGGTTGAAGGTTTCATTATACTCCATGTCGCATATAGGCTTTCCGACATGAAGCGTCTTCTTATATTTACCGTCAAGATCCATTACTATGATATCTTCAGCAAAGTTTTTTTCAAGAATATATTCATTCAGGTAACTTGCATAGATTTCATCCTTGCCGATACATACTTGACAGAAATATTGATATCTTGGTCTATGTCTTTTCTCTGTATATTCAGGTCCGTAGATAATTTTCTTTAAATTCCCTTCAAGATCGAAGAGCCGGATGGTGTCGTGCACTCTGCCGGCTGAAACCATTAGCCTATTCTTAAGGGAGACTGTCAAGGTATTTTCCGTATTATTTCCAAAACCGTTATCCTCGATCAGGCTTATGCTTCCGTCGTTTAAATTGACACGACCAATCCTGTTGTCAAACTCCGTCCAGTCAGAATTGGGGACAACCACCTCGTAATACGCCGTGGAATCATTAAGCCAATCTCCCGATGCAACAAACGGGGACACACCGTCAATATTCTCGAGTCTCGTTGTGAAAAATGCCTTGTAATCTGGATCAGACAAAGCTTTCCTTATATCGAAACCAGACATATACCATGTGGAATAACCCATCCCATAAAGAATGTGTTTTACCGGATCAATCACTATACCCGCAAAATTCGCAATTTCTCCGGGGCCTTCCCCGAATTTACCAAATTTGCCAAGAAATTTGTCTTCTTTTATATCGTAGACAACGAAACGTTTGTCAGTTGACTTATAATCATTTATTATCAGAGTATCACCTAACATAAACACTCCTGAATTTGAATGAAGCTCCGGTAACTTCTCCTCAATTGAAATCAATTCCACAGTTTCAATCTTGTCTCTTTTCCCGCAATGCTCCTCAATGGAAGAGGCGGGGTTCCGTCCGCATGACAGGAACCCCACCAGCAATGCTGATACCAGATAGATTCTGAATACATTGCTCCCTTTCATACTTACCAGTTTACAGGTAGTGAATTCTCTATTGGACCCATATAGTTGGGGGTACAAAATGTCTTACCTTCCACGCAAGCCTTGTCAAAAGGAGTCTGAGGTGTGTTGGAAAGGCTCTCGATGTTGGCGATCTGGAGCGGTGTGAGACCTTCTGTCTGAGAATGGTCGTAGTAGCCGGCAACTGCTACAGCGGCGGCCATCGTCGCAAAAGCGATCCATAGGAATTTCTTTTTCATAAGATTCCTGTTTAATTGTTAATATTAAGATTATCTATAAATCCATGAACAAGGAAATGTTCAGACTTTTCTTTTTCTTGAAAGTATATATCGGCATATTTTGAAAAATAACCCGGGATTGAATCCGCAATGAAGCTCATCGTCAGAACTGCTGTGTCTCCAGGATTTATCATCTCGGAAGATATTGTGGCCGAGATACAGTCGCAAGACGTGGTTATCCCTTGTACATTCCATATATCTTTACCGTTGTTGACAAGATTGAATTGCCTGAAAACCGAATCCCCGGCATTTACCACGCCTAATGCGACAACAGGTTTCTGACATAGTTCGGATGATCTTTCGGTACCGTTCTCTGTGAGGATCTGTCGGTATAGATCCTTGATTTTGGGACTTAATACAGGGTTCCCTACCGCAACGACCTTGTTGTCACTGTCAAGAAGCATTGTATGGTATGCCGGCGAAGACGGCAGTGAGTTTTTCTCTTTGAATGTGCCTTGCGGATCAAACATCACGGGATGCCTGAAGAAATTCAACTTCAACGCAGAGATTAAATCCTCATCCGCATCTTTATTAAGAATCATCAGAAAGTTGACATCGATACCCTCTATCGTCTTGAACTCATTTATCAAGTCATTCCATAGTGTAAGTTTCATACTGCAAGTCGTGCACCCTTTGGAGTCGATATATGTCACAACCTTATAATCGGCGAATGAGAAATCATATTCCACCGGGACATCCTGAATCATGAACCCAAGACTATCGGGCAACATGATTTCATTACCTGTCAGGTTGAGGACAGCGTTTCTATCATCTTTCCTCATATTGTGACATAATGAAAGGATAGTTAAAAAAATGATTAAATTTGGTAATATTTTAAGGTTTATATATTTCATTTTTGCAAATCTATTATAAATTTATTAAATAAAAAATTATTTTGGCAAAAAAATTGCACAGAAAAGTTGATTGCCAACGGCAATGCTTATAATCTCGATTTTTTTACCTAATTTTGTATATTGCATTTTGCAAGTCCATAGGATAAGTTTATTGACCAAAGACCAACGACCATCGACCCATGATCCGATTTCTCATTATAGCGGCTATATTGCTTTCTTTTAGCCAAAGCCTTTCTTCTCAAAACTCACCATCTCCCAACTCCGCCGATGTCTATTCTGGCGTAGACGCCAATTTCGCACGCCAACGGAAAGCTAAAATAGATTCTCTAAACTATCATATTTCATTTAACCTACCGGCTGAATCCAATTTGCCGGTGGAGGGGAGTGAAATGATTTCGTTCTCTTATAAACCGGAATCCAACGGTGAACTTCTACTTGATTTTAAAGCCACTCTTAATCAGGTGAAATCATTAAATGTTAACGGCAATCCCACAAAGCCCGTTATCAAAGGTGACCATATCGCCATACCTGACAACACACTAAAACCCGGACATAATGAAATCTCGATCGATTTCATAGCGGGCAACCGAGCATTAAACCGAAGAGACGATTTCCTGTACACTCTTTTTGTTCCCGACAGGGCGCGTACCTGCTTCCCATGTTTCGACCAACCCGACATGAAGGCCTCGTTCAACCTCCGATTGGAAATACCGGAAAATTGGGCAGGGGTCAGCAACACATCACCTCTGTCTGAAACCCCTGCGGGCAAAGGAAGAAAAATATTGACTTTCAATGCTACCGAACCACTCAGCACTTATCTGTTCGCTTTTGCGGCGGGAGAGTTCAAAAGGGAGGATTTCAAATGCGGCGACCGCAATTTCGGAATATATTACAGGGAAACCGATCCTGCCCGGATCGCCCAACTCCCCGATATCGCAGCCGATGTTGCAGCCTCGCTTGAATGGCTTGAAGATTATACCGGGATACCTTACCCTTTCGCCAAATATGATCTCGTGATTATTCCCGGATTCCAGTTCGGAGGAATGGAACACACGGGAGCCACTTTCTACACCGACCGACGAATGTTTCTCCCGTCAAACGCCACGCCGGACGACAAGCTTTCACGGACTTCACTGATAGCACATGAAACCACCCACATGTGGTTTGGCGATTACCTGACCATGCGGTGGTTTAATGATGTCTGGACAAAAGAAGTGTTCGCAAACTTCTATGCAGCGGCAATCACACGCCGTCTCCTGCCGGAATTTGATCACGACCTTGTGTGGCTGCGCACATACGTGGGCAAGGCTATGGGGGAAGACCGTACAACAGGTGCCACCTCAATACGTCAGACTCTTGGCAACCTGCAGGATGCCGGACTGGTATATAACGATATCATCTACAATAAAGCTCCCGTAATGATGACCAAGCTTGCCGAACTGATGGGGGAGGAGAGTTTCCGCAACGCAATCAGAGAATACCTTTCTACATACGGTTATGGCAACGCATCGTGGGATGACCTTGTGAAAATTCTGGCACGCCATACCACTTCGCCGGTAGCCGACTTCTCCGAGGCGTGGGTCAACAGGGCGGGGCTGCCTGAAATTTTATTCTCCATCATCAACGGAAAAATAGTTTGCAGCCAGAAAGACAGAAGGGGGAGCAATACTCTATGGCATCAAAGATTTAATGTCATACTTCATGACGGAGGTTCTCAACAACAATATGAGGTGGTTCTCTCATCAGACAGCAAGGAGGTTGAAATCCCGATAGGGGAGGGAATTAAAGATCTTTCGTCTGTAAAGATCATACCCAATTCCGACGGGCGCGGATATGGCATATTCACCTTATCCCAAAAGGATGCCGACAATATCGTCGACTTCCTTAAGACAAGAAAACCGGTTTTGTCACCGGCAGGTTACACGGCTCAGATAATGAACCTTCAGGAGAACGCTCTCGCCGGCAACATCGATCCATCTGTCTGGGCATCATCGATTGCAGAGATGGCTGCATCTGAATCCGATCCGATTCTCGGCGCCTTGTTCGCAAGTTTCTTGTCACAACTCCTTCCGGATATCGACAACACAGACTCCTTCGAACGCAATTTGTTTGCAACTGCATTGAATCATAAAGTCGCTTCATCGGGAACCCAATTATTAAGAACCTTATATACCAACGGCAAATCCACCGGGATCACGGATTCTCTTTTAAGGCTTTGGCAAAAGGGAGATTCCCCTTTGTTAAGCGAACGCGATTTTACCGACATGGCGTATCAGCTTGCCTTAAGGCTTCCCGAACAAGCCGACAGCATCCTGACAACACAGCTTGCCCGCATATCAAATCCTGACCGCCGGAAAGAGTTTGAATTTGTAAAGAGAGCCGTGGCTCCTTCTGACAATGACAGAATGGATTTCTTCAATGATTTACTTAAAGCGGAAAACAGGCTGGTCGAGCCATACGTGGGGAAAGCACTGGCGTTGCTGTGCCACAATCTCAGAGGGGAAGAGGCTGCACGCTATATCACACCCGCATTGCAGATATTGCCGGAAATACAGGCTACAGGAGATATATTCTTCCCGGCTTCATGGTGCCGCAATCTTCTTTCGGGACAACGTTCAGAAAAAGCGAGAGAAGCCGTGACCGGTTTCCTTCAGTCAAACCCCGACATCAAACCCATGATGAAAAGCAAGATTCTCATCGCAGCCTCACGCCTGCTCAAAAATTAAAAAAGTGCACACTCAGTAGTCACAGCCCTGAAGCAGGCAGACCAATCAGTTAATCTGCATCTATGGAGATGGAGGTAAGGGGTCGAAGTGCTGACCATGAAAAGAGCGGCAAGAGTCCATGGGCGCTGATGGGGAACGGTTCAGGAAGTATACCTGCTATATATGCAAGCTGTCCGATAAGATGAGACGGCGTGTATTCCTTCCTCAACTCCTCCATGCTTAGTGAGCTGTCTCTCTTCGACAGCCGTTGTCCTGCCTTGTTGCAAAGCAGGGGCACGTGTGCAAACTGTGGGACAGGATAGCCCAACAATTCATATAAATAAATCTGCTGGGCTGAAGAAAGCAGCAGATCACTTCCCCTGACCACTTCCGTCACCCCCATCAGGGCATCGTCGACGACCACCGCAAGCTGATACGCCCACGCTCCATCGGCGCGGCGCAAAACAAAGTCTCCGCAATGTTCGGCAAGATTTACAGTCTGATCTCCGTATAATCTATCCGTAAATGATATATCACGATCCGTGACCATCAGACGGACTGCGCGTTCCGGCTTACCTGCAGGATTTTCATCAAACTCCCCACCCAAACGGGAAGGACGGCAAGTGCCCGCATACACCACCCGTCCGTCGCTTTCATGTGGCGCCTGGGTAGCCATTATATCCGCCCTGGTGCAATAGCAGGGATAGGTCAGCCCTGTGGCTTGCAATTTCTTAAGTGCCTCCTTATATATATCGCCACGAAGGCTTTGGCAATAAGGAGCGTTCGGGCCTTTACCGTCAACCCCTCCTTCGTCCCAGTCAAGTCCGAGCCATTCAAGGTCATCCTCAATCTGACGGGCATAGTCTATACGTGAACGCTGCGGATCGAGGTCCTCGATCCGCAGTATCCATTTTCCACCATCCTTCCTGGCAGACAGCCAGGAAACGAGGGCGGCAAAAACATTTCCAAGGTGCATCCTTCCCGTGGGGGAAGGGGCGAAGCGTCCGGTCATCGCAGAGCCTCCACCTCTTCTGTGGTGAGAGGTATCTTCTTGCCGAGACGGCGTGCTCCTGTTTCAGTGATGAGATAGTCTTCTTCGTTACGCAATCCGCTGAAGTCCTTCCATTTCTCAACCTCATCGTAGTTGATAAAGTCTTCAAACTTGTGCTGACCGCGCCAGAGATCGATAAGCTCAGGGATGAAATATATACCCGGCTCGATCGTGAGCACGAATCCGGGTTCGAGAGGACGTGCAAGACGCAAAGATTTCCTACCGAACTGAGTGCTCTTCGGCTGACCGTCATAACCTACCCATACTTCACCAAGGTTCTCCATGTCGTGAACGTCAAGACCCATCATGTGTCCGAGCCCGCAAGGATAGAACATTGCATGTGCACCTGCCTCAACAGCTTCCGCAGGATCTCCCTTCATGATGCCGAGACCCTTGAGGCCCTCGCATACCACGCGGCAGGAAAGGTCATAAACATCCTTGAATGGCACACCCGGCTTAAGTGCGTCGACAGCTGCAAGATGTGAAGCCACCTGAATATCATATATCGACTTCTGGCGGGGTGTAAATGTCTTGTCGACACAAACTGTTGACGACATATCTCCGGCATAACCCATTTCTGTCTCGGCACCCGCGTCTACAAGCAGCATCTGACCGGATTTTGCGATATTGCCGTGATAATGGTTGTGAAGTGTCTGTCCGTTGACTGTAGCGATAATAGGGAACGACAGACGCATACCGGCTGCCTCTGCCACAGCGTTGATAGCGGCACTCACCTCGCACTCACGCATTCCCGGACGGATCATCTTGATAGCCGTGATGTGCATATCGGCTGTGACGTCGCAAGCCTTCTCGATCTCTACAATCTCCTCTGCACTCTTATGGTTACGCTGGTCTACAATTGCCCGGATCATCTGAATTGAAGGCTGCTCGGCTCCGGGGAGAATGCCGAGAAGGTGAAGCAACTGCACGTTATGCTCCTGACGATAGGGTGGAAGATAATGCACTCTCTGATCCATTATCTGAGCACCACGCAGATATTTCGCAAGTTCTGCGGCCGGGCGCGTATCGGTAATACCCACCATTGATGCTTTCTCATGCAGGGTCGGCTGTGTGCCCATCCATACGATGTCGTCGATTGTGAGTTCATCGCCGAAAATAATCTCGCGGTCGTTGTCAATATCGATGATCGCGTTGAGACCTGCGTAAGGGAGCCCGAAATAATAGAGGAAAGACGAATCCTGACGGAAATCGTATGTATTGTCGGCATAATTCATACCGACCTCGTTGTTACCTAAAAAAAGGAGGATACCGCTGCCCACCCTTTTCTTGAGGGCGGCGCGTCTGTTTACATAAGTCTCTTTTGGAAACATGGGAAATTCGTTTAAGGTTAGATGATAGTGCGAATTTAATCATTTTTTCCAACTTAACGAAAAAGTTGCTTAATCTTTTTTTGTAAATCAACTCGATTCCTTCATTTATAATTTAAAAATAGTTAAAAATAATTGCACCAAAATTTGGTTTATCCCAAATTTTTATTTATATTTGCGCATTCATAAGAACAGACACCTTATTAAGACCGTATAAGCCGGCAACGATTCTTTAATATATATTGTCAAATATTTTTAGTGTTAGTTTATTTTTTGTTTCATGGCACAGACTTTTAACAGGGAAAGTAATCGCCACCATGTAAAACTTCCTAACAACCGCTATTATGAAAAAAAATCGTATTGACACTTTTTGTTGTCACATCAACTGCACTCCCCGCAAGCATGTCAGCGTCAATGATGTTTACCGCACATTGCGTCAACGGTGACTTTGCCGTCCAGACAGTATATCCGGAATTCTTCCCAAAACCGCCAAATGAGTCAACAGATACTGAAGACGAAGCTTCCAGTTATTATGCAGAGTTGGAAGCAATAATTTGCGCAGAACACGGTTCCGTCCCAAGATAAAGGAAAGTCATTTCAAAAAATCGGAAGAGACAGGCGGTTATTCCGCCTGTCTCTGTTTCATACTTAGCACAATCTTAAAACACCAATTCAATCAAAAATTGTCATGAAACCAATAGCTCAATATTTTGTACTAATATTCATTTTGTCATATTGCTCAAACAGTTATGGGAAACGAGGAGGGACAACCATTGTAAAAGACACCGCCACCTGGGAAATGGTCTATATCTATAAGACTTTTGACCCAAATAAAAATGACTCAAAAGCCGATTTCGAAATTCTAACAGTCGGATCAAACTATCATTATTACGGTAGCTACGGTCAGTTTCAAGTTGACTCATTAGCTCTCTTCGCCAACGAATGGCTGAACAATCTCACCAAAGAGCAATACAGAAATTTGCTAAGAGAACTGGAAAACGACCCCATACATACCCTCATAAATAGGAAAGAAGGGAAATTGGAATATTTCGGGAAAATATTCATAAACTATTACCGCTATGAAGAGCCAATCCCCCATTTTGAATGGACTCTTGAGGATGAAACAATGGAAGTGATGGGGTATGAGTGCAGGAAGGCTACAACCAAATGGAGAGGACGGGAATGGACGGCATGGTATTCGGACATCCCCCTCGGCGCCGGCCCATGGAAATTCAACGGGCTTCCGGGGCTCATTCTCAGGCTTGAAGATTCCAAAAGCGAACATTTCTTTGAAGCCGTGAAATCAATGAATGTGAAATTCCCGTTAGGATATAAAACAAACCTCTATAGCAAGACCAACAGGAAAAAATATAATGAAGAGCTTAAAGACTATAAAAGAAACGCCGGGAAATTTTTCTTTGATTCCGGGATGGTGACAGTATCAGATCCCCAAAGAGAAAAAAATCTTAAAAGAACCGGCCTGTTCCACAATCCGATTGAACTGGAATAGTGGTGTCACAAGGAGTTGGCAGGGGGGATAATCGTTCATATTTATAGTTCTTTTCTCGTTATGATTAGATTTCTTTTATTAACCATATTGGCATTTTCATCTACAGTCTGCGCTCAGATTGTGGTGAAAGGGAATGCCTTTGACACGGAAAAAAATCCTGCCGGAGGTGTCATCGTGCGCCTGTATGACAGAGGGAAGCTAAGTGCATTTGCCACAACCGGCAGAAACGGGGAGTTTACCATCAAAGTGACCCACATAGGCGATTCAGCCTTGCTGCGCTTCATATCTCAGAACCATGCAACGCTCGACTATCCGCTCACAAAACCATCAGATCCGATAAAAGTATATCTCGAGCCTAAATCTTTTGTGCTGCAGGAGCTCACCGTAAAAGCACCTGAAAGAAGAATTCGAGGTGACACTATTGTTTACGATGTCACCGCACTTACAAAAAACGGCGACCGTTCTATCGAAGACATAATAAAAAAAATTCCCGGCATCCAGGTAGACGCCGCCGGCGGAATTTCTTACGACGGGAGACCCATCAATCATTTCTACATAGAAGATCTCGACCTTATGGGAGGGAATTATGTCGTGGCATCACGCAACATAAATCCTTCCGATGTCTCCAGCGTAAGCGTATACGAACGGCATCAGGATAAAAAGGTACTGAAAGGTAGCGTGGAATCTGAAAGAGCGGCTCTCAACCTGAAACTGAAAAAGGGGAAGATGCTGAAACCGTTGGGATATGTGGAGGCTACCACTGGTGCCGGAGACGATTTGTTGTGGGAAGCGACTCTTTACTCAATGCTCATCTCTCCGAAAAACCAGACTATTGTCTCAGCCATGGGAAACAACACCGGCTCATTATACGGGAAACGGCATAACGATGGCAGGCTCAACCTTTTCTCATTCACACCTTTCGGCGAACCCCCTATTAAAAAAAACAGGTTCGTTAACAACACCTCAGCCTTCGCCACGGCAAACACATTATTCAAGTTAGGGAAAAACCTCACTGTAAAAGTCAACACCTCTTACGACCGCAACCATGAGAGATTCGACGGTTCTACCGTCACTCACTATCTCAATCCTGATGGAGAAGACATCATTTATTCCGAATCTGTAGACAACAGACCGGAATATCAAAACGTGGCAGTGGGAGTGAACATCGAGAACAACGCCGGAAAGCTATATTTTTCAGAGACTGTGGGATTCATCGGGAATTTCGCACGAAACTCTTATGGAGTGACATCCTCCTCCATTCATTCCCAACGCTTGTCAGCCGACAATTTCAGTATTTCCAACATTCTGAAAGCGATCATCAAATCAGGCAGGATTTTTTACGAAATTCAATCTGAAACAAAATATTCTTCAAGCCCCGCTACACGCCTCACGGCAACAGACGTATCGTCGGGCACTGAAATATTAAACCAGTCGGTAAAGAAAAACTCTTTCTTCAACCACGAAAGCACTTCCTTTTCATGGGAGACTTCCTCTCATGTCTCTCTCGGCAGCGCTCTTGCATTCGAGATGACACACGACAGTTTCATCTCGGACGCAATGGCGTATGCATCTCCATCCGGCGACAATCATGTTTCCGGCTATAGGATCATAACATCAGCCGAACCCTTCGTAAAGATAAAACTTTGGGGACCTATATGGAAAATTTCCGTGCCCCTGATTCTCTATAATATCAAGTATCATAATTTATTGACAGACTCCAGGCATACCTACAACCATATCCTGCCGGAGCTGATCTCCACGATTTCATGGAGATTCAACCCTCTGAACTATGTCTCAGCCTCGGCAGGACGCAAACACACCGTGGGCGACATGCGAGACTTTATCGACAACCCTCTACACACGACTTTCAGGAACATCCGAACCCTGGGCACAGGAAATCTCAACAAGGGTCATGAAGATTTTTTTGATCTTTCCTATTCATATCGCGACATAATGGCAGGGTTCTATCTTAATACTTTACTCTCGATGAAGAAAACCAGGCGAAACTCTATCGCCATACATGACGTGACCTCTGAAGGAACCTCCAATTCGTTTAAAAGCTCCACAAGCAAAGGCGACATGACAAGTCTGCAGATAAGTGTCACAAAAAAGGCAAGGGAGATGAACACCACATTTTATCTCAACGGCAACTCGATGTGGAGATCAAGTGAAAGCATTCGCTCGTCATCATTGGTCAAAACAAAAAGCTCGTCATATAGCATCTCAGCCAAAGCCGAGACATATCAGCTATCCGACATGCTGATGATCTCCGCCAACACAATATATTCCATAAGCCGTCAATCGTATGACAGCACGCTTCCCTCGTCATCGTTCAATTCTTTTTCTCTTTTAGGGCAAATTAGTGTCTACCCGCTCAAAAATCTGGAAATATACGCATCTGCAGATTATTCGAAGATAAAACTTGGCGACAACAATTATAAAAACAACTTCTTTGTAGATGCCGGGATACGCTATTCAGTTAAAAAATTTGATTTCGAGATCAAGGGTGAGAACCTCACTGATATGAGGCGCTATGCATACACCCTCTACAACTCTATGGACATAACTTTCTCTTCTTACGACCTTCGCCCTTTGGAACTGACAGCTTCTGTAAAATACCGCTTTTAAGTATTAACGGCACCATTCTTCATTGAATGATGCCGTTTTGAAGTATATATGCCCTAAAAGAAGTTTTCACTTCCTGTCTTTCAGCAGGTCGCGGATCTCTGTCAGAAGAACTTCCTCTTTTGTGGGTTCCGGAGCGGGAGCCGGAGCCTCTTCTTTCTCCTTTTTCATAAACTTCATCACCACGCGGAGGGCGACAAATATCGAAAGGGCTATGATAATAAAATCGACAATATTCTGAATGAACAGACCATAATTGATCGCGACTTCCTCAATCGCAGCCTGCCCCTCTGCAGTCGCCTCCTTTGCCGGCTGAATCACATACTTCAGATTTTTGTAGCCGTCGCCTCCTGTCACAAGTGAGATGACAGGCATGAGGATGTCGTTGACAAGCGAGGATACGATCTTACCGAACGCTCCGCCGACAATCACACCGACAGCCATATCCACCACATTCCCTTTAAGCGCGAACGCCTTGAAATCTTCTAAAAACTTTCCCATAGTCTATATTGGAATTGAAAATTTAAAATAAATCCGGATTTCACTCACCCCTGCCTACCCTGCATGCTCCGGTGATAAAACCCGGGAGACAGCCCCTTCCCAACTCTTCCGGGGCTTACAGGCAGGAATTTACGCGAATCTACAAAAATTTTCTTTAAAAAACATTATTTTACGACTTTAAAAACACATATTCGTTAAAAATCGTTCATTTCCGATTGTTTTACCATTTTTTTTTTATAATTTTGCATACCTAAATAGGCGAAGACCATAAAGACGCGCCTGCATAAGGCACAAACCGAAGCGGCGCACACATACAGGTAAGAATCTATTAATAAAATTTAGGGAGATCGGAAGACTTAATCCTTTCCGCATCTTCCGGATGCACTAAGTTGAAAAAAATAGTATTTATTAAAATATTAAGAACCCAAAACAATATTTTAAAGCAATGACAAAAATTGGTATCAACGGCTTTGGCCGTATCGGACGTTTCGTGTTCCG
>CAMTMX010000092.1 GCA_947073495.1 uncultured Porphyromonadaceae bacterium | reverse complement strand
AATTTTATTATTTTTTACTCATACGGCTGCCCGCCGTTTTGTGTTCAGTCTCTTGGCAAGATTTAGTATTTACCGATCAGACTGTTAATTATCTTAACTTAAATTTTACCGAACCATTGTAATAAATACAATTATGAAACCGAATAATTTGGTTATATTTGCACTTTAAAAACCAATTTCTAACATTATGAAGAAACTAATCTCATTAGGTTTGGCGGCACTTGCCATAGGCTCCATGTCGGCAGACGAACTTAAAGTGGGGAGCTTCAACTATTACGGACCGTTCCCGCTCTCCGCTCCGCTCATGATCGACTCTGTCGATGTGAACGGGAAAAAGTTTGTAGAGACATCCCTTGACAATGCCCCTGCAAAAATATCCCTTAAGGGGATGAAGTCCTCCCTGTTTAATGGATCCGTTGCTCCCGGACATTCATCACAGGCAGTCCATATGCTTTCGTTTAATTTCGAAAACAGTGCATACGCCACACCCGAACTTGAGGTGAAAGGTGTGGAAAACTACACCGTCTATGTCGATGGTAAAAAAATCGACGGCCCCAAGATGACTCTCCGCCCCGCAACCCACAATGTGGTGGTGCGCTATCTTTCAAATCCTTCCGACAACAACGGGCAGCTTCAAGTGTCTCTAAAAGCAGACAACAATGCGGGGCTGACTATCCGCGAGGATGGCAAACGCAGGTTCACTCTTGAAGACGTGCTCCACGGCACAGCAATCTCCAACGCATCTATTTCCCCCGACGGAAAATACCTCATCACTTCATATGCCACTACCCGCCGCGGAGGAAAATCTGTATACACCAACAAGGTTACGTCGCTTCCTGACGGCAAGACCGTTGCCGAGCGTTCAGAATATATACGCTGGATGCCAAACGGCTCACGTTATTACTTTGAGCGTTCATCGGTAGACGGCAAAGAGCTCGTGGCTGTCGATGCTGCAACAGGCGCCGAGCAGGTGATTGTGGCTGATATGCCCGAAGGTATGTCATATATCGTAACTCCCGATGAGAAATCACTTATCCTGACATCATATCAGGAAGGTAGAAAAGAGACCGGCGGTGTCTACGAAGTGATACAGCCGGAAGACCGTCAGCCGGGCTGGAGAAACCGTGCCACACTTTCAATCATGGACATCGCCACCGGTGTGGTACGTCCCCTCACATTCGGCAACCGCAATGTCTACGTAAACGACATCTCCGCCGACTCCCGCAAGCTTCTCATCTCCTCTTCCCAAAGCCGTCTTGAACGTCGCCCCACCACCGTCACATCCATCTATTGTCTTGACCTCAACACCATGAAGGCTGATACTATCGTGAAGGCTGACGGATTCATAGCAGGAGCGAAATTCTCTCCCGACGCATCAAAGGTGGTGGTATCAGGCACTCCCGAATCTCTCGACGGAATCGGTAAAAACGTACCTGAAGGAAGAACCCCGAGCATGACAGACAACCAGCTCTACGTCATAGAACTCGCCAGCGGCAAGATCAATCCTGTCACCAAGAATTTCCATCCCTCGGTAGACAGCTTCTCCTGGAGCGCGGCAGACGGCATGATCTACATCGCCGCTGAAGACCGTGACTGCAAGAATCTTTTCCGTCTGAACCCCAACAACGGTAAATTTGAGAAGATCAACCTCCCCGAAGAGGTGGTTAACGGCTTCACCGTGGCTGACGCAGGCCGCAACCTCGTATGGTTCGGAGAAAGCGCTTCGTCTCCCAAATCGCTCTATCTTCTCGACACCAAGACCCTCCGCTCTTCCAAGCTCGCCACTCCTAAGGAGAACCTCCTTGCAGATGTCCAGCTCGGCAAATGTGAGGCTTGGGATTTCGTAAACTCCCGTGGCGACACGATTTGCGGACGCTTCTATCTCCCGCCGGATTTCGATGCATCCAAGAAATATCCGATGATAGTAAACTACTATGGAGGTTGCAGCCCGACAAGCCGTAACTTTGAGAGCCGTTATCCCCACAATGCATACGCGGCTCAAGGCTATGTGGTATACGTGATCGAACCGAGCGGCGCAACCGGTTTCGGACAGGAATTCGCTTCCCGGCATGTGAATACCGCAGGCGACGGCGTGGCTCAGGATATCATCGAAGGCACAAAGAAATTCTGCCAGGAACATCCTTACGTCAACGACAAGAAAATCGGTTGTATCGGCGCTTCATACGGAGGCTTCATGACCCAATACCTGCAGACCGTGACAGACATCTTCGCGGCAGCAATCTCTCACGCCGGAATAAGCGACCACACAAGTTATTGGGGTGAAGGCTACTGGGGCTATTCCTACAGTGAGGTTTCAATGGCTAATTCATATCCATGGAGCCATCCCGATCTTTTTGTTAAGCAAAGTCCCCTCTACAATGCCGACAAGATCCACACTCCGCTCCTGTTTGTACACGGTGACGCCGACAACAACGTGCCTGTAGGGGAGAGCATCCAGATGTTCACCGCCCTCAAGCTTTTGGGACGCCCCACGGCATTCGTGGCAGTGGCAGACCAGGATCACCACATCGTAGACTACGACAAGCGTATCAAATGGCAAGACACCATCTTCGCGTGGTTCTCCCGCTATCTCAAAGACGATCCCACATGGTGGGAGGCACTCTACCCGACAACCCCTCTCTGATCTTAACCGACAGACAAACATACGCAGCAGCCGCATCCTGTCGGTAAGGATGCGGCTGCTTCTTTTTTATCTCCCCAATTTGAAAGTCGATGCGAATTTATGCCTAAGACCCCATTCCCCAGCGTTAACAAATATTGGGGAATGGGGTCTTATATAAACCGGAGGGCGAGACAGCCAAGCTGCCTCGCCCTTTGTCACAGGAGTATTTCGTGCGAATACCCCTTATATGCGACCGTGGAGTATTTACTGTTTTATTGCAACGAGAGAGTCACAATGCTCTTTGCGGGAAGAGTGACAGTCAGTTTGCCGTCTTTTACCTGATAGCCTTTTGTGAAGCCTTTCAGGGTAACTTTCTCCGGCTGACCGAAATCATTATAATCGTTCATTGATGACGCTGTCAGTATTTCTCCTGAAATCTTCTTTGCTGAAACACCGGCGAGATCCACTGTCACCTTTGTCTCGTTCTTAAGATCCGTATTGACGAGAGAAAGAGTGGTCTTCCCGTCTTTCACCGAAGCTGTCGCACTCACCACCGGCACCTTTCTGCCGTCGCGTGCAGCGATTTCTCGGGTGGAAATGCTCAACGGGATGAACTGTGCATCCTGATGGGGCACATACATCTTGAAGACATAATATGTGGGGGTCAACACCATCTGGTCCTCCTTTGTGAGCACCATAGACTGGAGCACATTGGCGATCTGGGCAATATTCGTCATCTTCACGCGGTCGGTGAAAGTATGGAAAGTGTTGAGACTTAGAGCAGCCACCATAGCATCGCGGAGTGTGTTCTGCTGGTAGAGGTGACCCGGGATGGTTCCCGGCTCTTCGTCAAACCATGTGCCCCATTCGTCAACAAGCAGACCTATACGTTTTTTAGGGTCATATTTGTCCATAATCTCGCAATGGCGCTTCACCACATCTCCAACTTCAAGACATTTACCGAGCGTCCAATAATAATCTTCCTCATTGAAATTGATGGCGGAACCCTTGCTGCCGCTCCATCCGAGCACTGTATAGTAGTGAAGCGAGATGCCGTCCATCTGATTACGCGCGTTCTTCATCATCACTTCTGTCCAGTTATAATCATAATCGCTGGCGCCTGAAGCGATCTTATACAGACGGTTGCCATTATAGTTGCGGCAATAGGTCTGATAGCGGCGATACACGTCGGCATAATATTCCGGTGTGAAATTACCGCCGCAACCCCAGCTTTCGTTGCCAACTCCGAGATATTTGAGATGCCATGGTTTCTCCCTGCCGTTCTTCTTACGGAGCGTAGCCATCGGACCGTCCTCGGCTGTTATATATTCCACCCATTTGGCAAGTTCTTCCACAGACCCGCTGCCGACATTGCCGCTCAGATATGGCTCGCAGCCAAGCATCTCACAAAGATCGAAGAAGTCGTGGGTGCCGAACGAGTTGTCTTCCACAGTCCCTCCCCAGTTGTTGTTGACCATGCGGGGACGGTTCTCTTTGGGTCCGATACCGTCCATCCAATGATATTCGTCGGCAAAACATCCGCCGGGCCAGCGCAACACGGGGATATGAAGCTCCTTGAGGGCATTGAGCACATCCGTGCGATAACCGTTGGTGTTAGGGATCGAAGAATTTTCTCCTACCCAGA
Organism: uncultured Porphyromonadaceae bacterium; assembly: GCA_947073495.1. Taxonomy (GTDB): domain Bacteria; phylum Bacteroidota; class Bacteroidia; order Bacteroidales; family Muribaculaceae; genus Lepagella. The sequence continues at coordinate 8,392 of CAMTMX010000092.1, read as the reverse complement.
GGCCTCCGTAGATGCAGGTGCCGAGGTGTTCCGCAAACTGTCCGTAGATTTCTTTTGCAATCACCGGGCTTTCCTTTGAAGGAAGGAGTGTGACTGTTGCCTCATTGGCGGCAATCCCCGGAAACGCACATAGCGCGGAGAATGCAAGTATACCGAGTGTCTTTTTCATCTTTCTTATTTAAGTTTCGCGAGTTTACTTAAGTCTTGAAGGTTAAGTGATTATATCTATACATCATATTTAAGGAATCCGGCTATCAATCCACAATTGGAGATTAACCTTTTAACCTTATCAACCCCATAACCCTCAACTTTCGCAAGCGAAAATTGAATTTATTATTTTTTAAATCTATAGACCGCGAATGTCTTGGCGGGTATTGCCACATTCATGTCGGTGATATTCTCGTGAGTATAGTTCTCGACCTTGGGCTTCACGATTTCCTGATTGTCAAGGGTGTTCTCTGCATCCGGGTTGTCGGTGTGAAGGGTAGTGATCTCAACTGAAGTGTAGTGCTGGTTCTTCTTCAATCCCTTGAAATCTATCTGAAGGTCTTGAGCCTTGTCGCTTGTGTTTGCGACCTTCACGATGAGGTCTCCGCTCGGTTCCTCTTTCACTGCCGAAGCGAAAAGACCGTTCTGGTCCTCGTTGCCTGCAACTGCCTTGCCGTTCATCTTCAGAGGTACTGTCTGTGTGCCCTTGTTGAGAGAATAAAGCTGCTGCACATAGTAGCTTGCTGTCGGCATAGAGCGGAAATTGTCATACCAGATCATGTCAGGACGCCACTGCCACCCTTCCACATGGGCGAAAAGAGGTGCGTAGGTAGCCATTTCAACGATGTCGGCGTTGCGTTCAAGCCCCGTCATGAAGGCAGCCTCCATGAGAGCCGCGTTGAAGTGATTCCATTTCTTACCCTTGCCGTGGCAGGCATACTCTCCGGCAAACACTTTCGGGCCCTTACGGTCATATTTGTCATAACGGTTGCCCTGAGCCAGGAACCATGATTCGGGACGGTAGAAATGCTCATCGACAAGATCAGCCTTCAGGCGTTTCATCTCTGGCCAGAGATAGTCGAAATCTTCACCCTCGGAGTTGGGACCCGAGCTACCTACAATCTTGATTTCGGGATATTTGGCGCGCACAGCCTTGATAAACGGTTCGAGACGGGTGGTATATTCCGGACCCCACTGCTCGTTGCCGATACCTACATATTTGAGGTTGAACGGCTCGGGATGCCCCATATCCGCACGCAATTTGCCCCATTTTGAATCAACCGGACCATTGGCAAACTCGATAAGGTCGAGCACGTCATCGATAAACGGCTGAAGTTCGTCAAGAGAGGCATGGGCGCTTTCGTCACGATTCTGATACTGGCATACGAGACCTACATTCAAGATAGGGAGAGGCTCTGCGCCGATATCCTCGCTGAGAAGGAAATACTCATAAAATCCGAGACCATAGCTCTGAAAATAATCCGGGAAGAAACGGTAGCGGAATGTATAGTGCCAGCGGTTTTCGTTTACAGGACGGTTTTCAACGGCGCCGACAGTCTCTTTCCACTGATAGCGGGTATCCATGTCAGTACCCTCCACGATGCATCCTCCGGGGAAACGGAACACTCCCGGCTTCAGGTCGGCAAGTTTCTGCACAAGGTCTTTGCGCAGACCGTTCTCACGACCTTTCCAAGTGTCGGTAGGGAAGAGGGACAGATGTTCAAGGTCGACAGTAACTTCCGGTTTACAAAGGAATACTCTGAGCTTACCTTTATACACTGTCTCGGATGGGGTGAGATTGACAGTATATTTCTTCCATTCCTTTCCGGCAACCTCAAACTCTTTGGCACACACATCCTGGCCTTCCTGCATGGAGGATGGGTCTTCAAGCTCCACGCGCACTTTTGAAGTGCCGCCGTCCGGCACTCGCGCCCACACAGAGAAACGGTAGTCTTTACCCTTCTCGAAGCTGACTCCGAAGAATCCTTCATTGTCAAGACCTGTCCATTTGTCGGAATGTCCCGCCGGAGACAGACGCACATAGTTCGGGTTGTTTTCAAACGGTCCGTCGTTTTTCACTTCTACTTTCCCAAAAGCGGTCCATCCCTGAAGTGGGGTCGGGAAATCGAACGAACGGTTTTTTATCTTCTCGGCATAAAGACCGCCATCTGCGGCATAGTTTATATCCTCGAAGAACAGTCCATACATTGTGGAGGGAATCTGAGCCCCCTTAGCGTTAGGCTCTACAACAAGCTTGTTGATTTCAGCTCCTGCGGAAGCGATACATCCAATAGCGAGGAGAGCGGTAAAAATTGTTTTTTTCATGATCGGGTCAATCGAGTTTTTCGGTTTATGTAGGAAAGCAGTCGCCCCGGAACCGACCGGGGAATTCTTCGACCGATGCAAAGTTAGAAATTATTCTGAAATATCCAAGTGGACAAATGTTTCAAAAATGTGGAAAAAATGTGTCCTTGCAATGCTTTTATCTCATTATTGGTCATTTCACATTAAATTTGTAACTTTGCCATAGTTATGACAAATCAGGATTCCTATAAGGGAGGGGAAAGACGTGTGTCTTCCCCGGCGAAGAATGAGAGGCTCTGGAACAGGGATTATTGCAAGGCGATGGTGGGAAATTTTATGCTCTTTTTCTCTTTCTATATCCTGACCCCGCTTCTCCCGATATATCTCGACGCGCAATTCGCCGCCGACAAACACGTCATGGGTCTCGTCTTGTCGGGATATGTAGTGGCGGCGCTCGTAGTGCGCCCGTTCAGCGGATTCATAGTCGACACTTTCGACCGCAAGAAAGTGCTCGCCATATGTTTTTTCGTATTTTTTATCCTTTTCACCGGATATATAGGCGCCGGCACTTTGCTTATGTTTGCCATCGTAAGGACACTCCACGGGCTCCCCTTCGGGGCTGTGACCGTGGCAAACTCCACTGTGGCGATCGACACTCTCCCGTCCTCAAGAAGAAATGAGGGGATCGGGTTCTATGGATTAAGCAACAACCTCGCGATGGCTTTCGCCCCTTCTGTCGGAATCTGGATTTACCACGCCACCGATAATTTCTCACTCCTTTTCTGGATCGCCCTTATAATCGCGCTCATCGGCTTCCTCACCGTATCGACAATCAAACTGCCGAAACGGGAACTTAAAAAGGAGAAAAAGCCATTAGGTCTCGACCGCTTTTTCCTTACCCGCAGCTGGCTTCTCGCCATCAACATCATCTGCTTCAGCATTTGCTGGGGAATAATGGCTAACTATGTGGCGATCTATGGCAGCGAGGTGCTGAATATCACCGACGGCACGGGAATATTCTTCATGATTCTCTCTTTCGGACTTTTCGCTTCCCGAATACAGGGCTCCAAAGCCCTTGCCAAAGGTAGAATCCTTGAAAACGCCGCCCTGGGAGTAATCCTGTCGCTTGCGGGTTACACTCTGTTTGCTGCTGTGGAGCAAAACTGGGCATATTATCTTTCGGCGGCTTTGATCGGACTCGGTAACGGACACATGTATCCCGCTTTTCTCAACATGTTTATCAAACTGGCACGCAATGACCAGAGAGGCACTGCCAATTCATCGATTCTCACCGCCTGGGACGTAGGCATGGGGCTCGGTATAATCGCCGGAGGTTTCCTCCTGGAATATATTTCCTATTCCGCAGCCTTCTGGGGTGCGGCAGTAATGCAGGCAGCCGGGACGATTCTCTTCTTTACCGCTTCGAAGGGATTCTTTCTGGAAAGAAAGCTTGGATAAGGGTTGAGGGTTTAATGATTTTTTTAACGTGCTCATAATTGACCGGTATCATGAAAAATGTCGACATTAAAATTGTTTGGATCGCAATGATGGTTGCGCTTGCCCCTTTATGCCTTAAGGCGGAAAGCGGAATGGATGCCGCCCGGCTCCTCTCCCGTGCGAAAGCCACTCTTTATACAAATCCCAAGGAGGCGGCGTCGCTTGCCAATCGTGCCCTGAAGCTATGCGACACTTCCCGGCCCGACTCTATTTGCCGTGAGGCTACCATCCTGTATGGTAATGCAGAACAGCTCCTCGGAAATTTCGACCTCAGCATACGGATCCTATATGATGCCCGGCAGATGGTCGACTCCACTGATGTCAGGACTTTGGCTCGCCTTTATATGCTGCAAGGCAGAGTCTTCAGCAAACTGGGCGACTACTCCAGATCAAATGAACTCAACGACCATGCTACAGCTATTTTTAAATCGCTCGGCGACTCGGCGTCTGTGGCTCAATGCTATACGGAGCGTGGGGTAACCCTTCTCAATACGGATGAATATGTGCTCGCGGAACATTTCTTCCGCAAATCGCTCGACATAAGCCGCCGTCTTAAAAATTTCGAGGCGATAGCACGCAACCTCAACAATATGTGTCTTTACCCCGGCGACGGCAATGATAAACTCCAGATGATAGACGAGGCTATCACCATCAACAAACATCTTGACTCGAAATGGGCGCTCGGAGAGAACTTCAACAACAAGGGGAAACAGCTTTGCTACGCCGGACGATATCGCGAGGCTCTCGACGCTCTCGCAACAGCCCATCAATATATTGATGATATCGGGGCTCGCGAACTCCTATGCGACTATTATGAGTATATGGCTATGGCTAACGCAGGGATCGGCAATTATAAGGCTGCATACGAAAACATGGAGAAGATGGCGGGGCTTGTGAGCGAGCTCCAACGACGCAACAGTCAGCGCAACACCGACCTTGATTTAGCCCGCAAACGTGCCGACGACCAGAAACGTGCCGCGGAACGTCAGGAGAAAGACTATCGCATCAAGATTCTTAACCGCAACCTCTGGATGCTCTTCGGCGGAGTGGTTTTGATTGCCATTTGCTGCATCTTGTATTACATCTGGTATAAACACAAGAAGAATCTACAGCTGTTGGAAGCGTCACAGGAACTTCATCTCGCGGAGAAACAGGTGGCTGAACTGAAGATGCGTCAGCAGCAGCTCGAACTTGAGAATGCACAGAATATGCTGTCTGCAAGCCGCCAGGAACTTACCGAGTTTGCCGCTTTTCTCAAAAGCCGTAATGAACTTATGGAGCGCATCCGCACCATGATAAAGGAAGGTTGCAAACTTCCGCAAGACGCGATAATTCCCCACATGAAAAAGATTGCGGTGTTTATAGCCGGACATACGAGCAATGACAACACCAACCGGACTCTCCTCATGAAAGCGGAGGAAAAGAACAAGGATTTCATGGAGGCACTTCTCTCTCTTCATCCCGATCTTACGAAAGGGGAGAGAAACCTCGCCCTGCTCATACGTGGCGGGATGTCTACAAAAGAGATCTCCATGCTACTCGGGCTTGAGACCAAGACCGTCAACATGAACCGCTACCGTCTCCGCAAGGCGCTCAACCTCGCTCCCGAAGCCGACCTCTACGGCTACCTGACCAATCTCCCGGCAACCAATCCGCAATAAAATACCGGATTCTGCTTCTCATGAAGTTCTGCCTGTCACCTCTGTAGATAGCCCGTCTGATCAGCAAGACAAAATCGAATGTCTCCTACTATAGGGGCACCCTCGTCAGAAAGCTTTTTGGAGAAAATGACAACCCTATTGACCTTGATCTGTTAATTTGGTTATTATAAACATGTTATCAATATAAATTTGAACTATTTTTGAACTAAACTGAATTTTTTAACCTGCTTTCAGACTGCCGAAATATAAAATTTGAACTGATTTTGAACTGATATTTTTGGATTTCAGACATTGCCGTGCATAAATTTGTGGAATCAAATATCAGAAAAAATGAGAACAATATTAGCCTTTATTTTAATTATCGGGATGTCGATTAATTTTACGGCATTCTGCGCTACTCCCGACACTCCACCGGATGAGTATTATATCCCGCTTGTCCCCGGTCCCGGGGGGTCAGACAACGGTTCCAAAGATGATCCACCGCCCATAGAATTTCCACCGGGTAGACACCGGACACCGGGAATGGCGCTTCACTGCACCATCAGTCATGAAAGCGGCATAACTATTTCAGGGAGCGGTATCGCAGATGAGATCGTCTCATACGAAGTCTACGACATCACCGGGTCTAACATCGCAATCTTCAGTGACGAGCAGTCGTTCATCGATTTCATCTTCTCCGGTATCTCCGGCGAATTCCAGATCCGCTTCAGAACAGATTCCGCTTCATATTCTGGTTATATCGAACTCTAATTTTCCACATCAAATGTGAGAAATTACCAAATTAATTATTGAAAATAAGATTAAAGAGACTCTGTCTTATTTTTATTTAACTCCAAGAGTCTTAACAATTCCATTATGGACAACCTTTTTCTTGAAGTCTTCAACGAAGGCTTCTCACCCGCTGAAATGAATGCGGTAAGAGGAGGAACGGCAGAACCCCTCTGCAGATGCAACAATGGAGCACCCTATGATTGCGGATGCCTTGATGACTGTACTTGCAATGGTCCGGGAAGTGGTCTCACCTGCTCATGCAATACAATCAACAACAGACCTCCATGTAGGGAAGATGGTGAACCAGCTCAACCACCATGCACACAAGTCAAACGATAAGACTTGGAACGGTACTGACAATTATGCAGTAGGCCTTGAATTTTAAAGGTTTAAACGCATGATGAATAATAATGTTTCAAGGTTCAGGAGTAGACGACATATCACCCGTCTACTCCATTGTCCCGATTAATCTATAAACCCGATGATAATAAGAAGGATATGATATTAGTTCAACTTTTTAAGAATAATCTTTCAGGACTTTAATTGCAACCTTGAGAGTGTCTGTAAATCTTGCATCTTTTATCCGGTTATCATCAACTTAAAATTTAAAATCATGAGACAGCATATCCTTTCACCTTATACCTTTCTGTTTGAAAACGATGGAGACCACTATGTGTTCAACTCGGAAAGCCTCTTTTTCTCTAAAATAGGCGAAGATCTTTTTGTCACCCTATCCAACCGTGATTTCCAAGCCCTGGACATGGATGCCATAAAGACTCTCAAGGATAAACGGATCATCATTGAGGAGAAGGACAGATACACATGTTACAATCATCTGCTCACAAGGCATCTGACTTCCGCCTATTCGGATGACACGATGGTATTGATAATAGCCCCTACCACCGGCTGCAATTTTGAATGCCCCTATTGCTTCGAGCCCAAAAAGAATCCCAAGTCCATAACACCCGAAGTCGTTGACAAGCTTATTCAATATATCAACAAGCAGGACAATATCAAACATATCTCTTTGACATGGTACGGAGGGGAGCCCCTTTTGATGCAGGACACCATAAAGACTATCTATGACAGGATATGTAATGAGACCGACAAGGATATCACTAATCAGGAAATTGTAAGCAACACCTATCTGGTGACAGACAAGACCATTGATATAATGAGACATTGCAAGATAAACAAGATTCAGGTATCCGTTGATGGGATTGAGGAGAATCACGACAAAACAAGATACCTTAAATCCACCCATGCACCAACCTTCAAGGTAATCGAGAGGAACATCGAGAGAATGGCTAAAGCATTACCCGACATGCACATTTCTATAAGGGTCAATATCAATAAATCCAACTGGCAGGACTTCATTACGCTCTATCTCAAATACCACGGCGAGGAATGGCACAGGAATATCGGCCTGTATCCCGGGATCATCCGTGAGGACGGTGCAGACGGCCGTAGGCTGTGCCACAGCTGCTACCGAACTTCTGATATGGTAGAGCTCTATCTAAAATTCGGAGAGATGGGCGTGAACGTAAACATGTTCCCAGCGAACCGCTTCAAGGGGTGCATGCTCCAGCGAGCCAACGCCTTCATTGTTGGACCGGAGGGAGAACTTTACAAATGCTGGAACGATGTCAGCAATCCCGACAGAGTCATCGGAAGCATCATGGACAACGACCTTCACAATTATGATGTACTGATGAGATACATGCAGGAGTGCCGACCGATCCGGGAAGAATGCCGTGACTGTTATATATACCCTATATGTGACGGGGGATGCGGTTATATACAATACAGGAACAAGTTTGAAAAGGGGGAGTTCGAGATCTGTTCTCCATTGAAGAATAGAGACATGCTCATAAAAGCTCTCCTATATTCGATTAGGGGAAACCGGAACAAGGAACGAAAAAACCTGAATCTTTGAATCCAATTGTATTTAATTTGAACATCATTTAATAAAGTCATTTTAAAATCCTACAGACTTATATTTAATATGGCTTTCACGTAAAAAATAAGATTAATGAGGCCCGGTCTTATTTTTTACTGACCCACGGGACTCATTCGGAACAATATGAACAAACTGTTTCTTGAAGTCTTCAACGAAGGCTTCTCCCCCGCTGAAATGAATGCGGTAAGAGGCGGAGCTGCAGAACCACTCT
>CAMTMX010000091.1 GCA_947073495.1 uncultured Porphyromonadaceae bacterium | reverse complement strand
CAGGTTCGGGCACTGCCGGTTCTGCAATCTTGAAATAGGACAGCTTATCATTCTAAAAAGCCTGCCCCCGACTTAGCGCCGGGGGCAGGCTGCTGAGTGAGGGTTAACTGTTTACAAATCCAAGATTTCAAAATTAGGGATATAAACGATAGAACACCCAACATATACCTTAAAATCAGCGCAATACAAGATAGAAATAAGAGAAATCATCCGAACATAGCAGGAATCTCAGAAAAATTTCGTAACTTTGCACCCGAAAATCTCTATTATAGAGAGTGAGTCCTTTTAAAAAGAATGGTTGTGATAAGCCAGCCGGTTCGATTTACTCATAGATCAGAACCAATGGAAATAACCGCGAACTTTCACGCAAAACTTTATAACTCGCAGTGGATTAGACAGATACACCACACTGCAGGACTCTAACTATTGCCTATCAGTTTAGAACAAGGCTTATGGCAGAGGAATTTGACACACCATGTTGGTTTGTATTGCGCGACCTTAAAAGGCCAAATGCGAAAGCACCTGCATACAAAGTTCTGCCGGAACTGGGCTTTGAGACATTTACCCCTATGCATTGGGTGTTAAAAGGCAAAACCACCGGAAGCACAACGCGTGAATATGTGCCATTCATCCACGGGCTGCTTTTCGTTAAATCGCTCAAATCAGAGCTTGACCCGATAATTGAAAAGACAGAAACCCTTCAATACACATACATTAAAGGTGCACGCGAGACACCGATGATCGTTCCGATAGATGATATGACCCGGTTCGTCAAGGCAGTTACAGCCTTACACTCATCGTGCATCTACTACTCCCCCGCAGACATAACCCCCGACATGCTCGGCAAAAAAGTAAAGATAGTGGGCGGAGTGATGGACGGCGCGGTAGGCCATCTGCTAAAACAAAGAGGCTCCAAGAACAAACGCCTCGTCGTACAACTCAAAGGCCTCCTCACCGCCTCAGTCGAAATCGCCGACGGATTCATACAATTGGTTTGAGGTAACCACGTGTTGCAAAATTAAAGTGCCAAGATATTAAATAGATATATAAAAGCTTGCTATTTAATACTTATTTATAAACGCAACCAAAAGTTACCTTGATATTACCAAGATTCATATTGACATCTTTTAACGACATTAAAGTATCAATAAACCAATGCAAATTATTATTGCATTCATTGGTTTTTTATTATTGATATCTCTTTATTATAATATAAAAAGATCCAGGTAATAAATAATTGGTATTAAACTGTATTCAAAAGACAAACAATTTTTTTTGTAAAATGAATCAGATAAAAGCTGGAGTACTACTGAACTATGTAATTGTTGTATTAAATATTTTGACAGGCCTATTGTACACGCCGTTTATGCTTCGCTCGTTAGGCCAGAATGAATATGGATTATATTCAATAGTTGCATCAGTAATAGCTTATTTGACATTACTTGATTTCGGTTTTGGTTCGGCAATTGTGCGCTATACAGCAAGGATAAAAGCTACCGGCACAAAGAATGACGAGTGGGAACTTTATGGCATGTTTGTTAGTGGTTATACTATAATAGGTGTGATTGTTACTATTGCCGGTCTATTACTGTATTTTAACGTCGATAGGATGTTCGACCGAACGATGTCTCTTGAAGAACTTCATCAAGCCCGAATCATGATGGCATTGATGGTGGCAAATCTCGCGGTTTCATTCCCATTCAGTGTATTTGGCTCTATAATTACAGCATACGAGAAATTTGTGTTCCAACGAGTAGTAAGCATTATACGCATCGTGTTATCAACGGTCGTACTTATTACAGTATTACTAATTGGATACAAAGCAATTGGGCTTGTTATTGTTCAAACTATTTTCAGCATACTTAATCTTGTAGTTAATTATTTATATTGTAAATATAAGCTGAAGATTAAGGTTTATTTTCGCAATTTTAAGATCGCGCTCTTTAAAGAGATTATGGTTTTTAGTTGGTGGAATTTCCTGGGGGCTATTGTAGATAGAATTTATTGGTCTACCGGCCAATTTGTTTTAGGAATATATAGTGGTCCTGCGAGTGTGGCAGTCTTCTCAGTAGCAATATCGCTAATGTCAATGTATCTTACCTTGTCCACATCATTTAATTCCGTTCTTCTACCAAAAATCACGACTTTAGCCACAGATTCAAAAAATGATTGCGAAATCTCGAATATTTTTTTGAAGACCGGAAGGCTGCAATTTTCAGTTCTTGTTTTGATAGCTTGTGGTTTTAGTGTTTTTGGAAGTGCATTTATCAGAATTTGGGCCGGTACGGACTACTCTAAATCATTTGTCATTACGCTAATGTTTTTTCTTGTCTTAATCTGCCCGTTGATACAAAATGTCGGACTTGTAATTTTACAGGCACGAGGACAACAGAAATTCAGGTCTTTATGCTATTTATTTATCGCTATTTTCAGCCTGATTTTCCAGGTAATTTTGACTAAACATTTTGGAGTTATAGGCTGTGCCACTGCAGTTACAGGAGCTTTATTTATCGGACAATGGATAATTATGAATATTTACTATTCGCATGTACAACATCTTGACATCCGTAACTTTTGGAAAGAGATAACAAAGATGTCAATAGCTCCGATATTTGTTACACTAATTGCATTATTTACATTTAAATTTTACGATATAACTAATTGGGGAACCCTTGCAGTCTGCATAGCTATTTATTTGGCTGTTTATATACCAACATTTTGGCGTTATAGCTTAAACGATTATGAACGTGGACTTGTATCTATCCCTATACGAAAAGTTTTTCCAAAATTCTAATGAGCAACCAACGTATTGCATACTTTGACTTTTTACGTGGCATTGCCATAATTATGGTGGTAGGAATACATACATTTTCTTTAAGCTATTCTGACAAATTGCCATATATGTTAATGCGACAGATTTTGAACTGTGCTGTTCCGTTGTTTCTAGCTTTATCTGGTTTCTTTATTGCTAAAAAAGACCTGTCAACACCTGAACGTTGTAAAGCATTTTGGAAAAGGCAAATTCCAACCGTATACATACCATGCATAGTCTTCTCATCGGGATGGTTTCTACTCGAAATGCAATTCTCTAAATTGGACAATTTACCCATTAATATATTCAATCTCGTTTTCTGTGGCTTTTCTATATATTATTTTATAGCACTGATAATACAGTTCTATATTCTTGCACCAATTCTACTAAAATACAAAGATTCCTCAACAGCTCTCATCGTTACAGGTGTAATCTCGGCAATATGTATAACTGTGGTTTCATACATTTTATATGTTAAACAACTAAAGATAGGTCTCATCTTTTATGCAGGACCTTGTGTGTTATGGATTTTCTTTTTTATGTTGGGAATTTATATTTCTTTCCATCGACAAAGATTTTCTTTACCTGTCTCTTTGGCTGTAATGTTTATAGGATTTGTCGCGTCTGTTGCTGAGAATTATTATTTCAAAACATATCACACCGGCGGGATAGGCATAAAGCTGAGTTCTTTCATTTTTTCTACCGGCGTTATATTAAGTTTACTTTCTCCAAAGACAGAAAAAAGATATAAACAAAACTATCTGACCAGAATAATTCTGCGAATAGGAGAGATATCTTTTGGTATATACTTCCTGCATATGTATGTAAAATTAGGGTTGGAATATCTTTATTTCTCTAATAATTGGTTTCTTGACTGGTGTTTGATTCTAATTATATCATCGCTTATTATATTAATTTCAAAGTCAATATTTTCATTTAAAATTAACCAAACACTTTTCGGATTCAGATGAGAATATTCACATTCGAAAATTGCGATAAATATATACGATCTCGCAGTTCTGCCGGAGGTCTTTTTTCTGCGTTAGCCGAAAATACTATTAATCATGGAGGAGTTGTATATGGTGTTTCATTTGACCCGAATTGGGAACCTTGTCATTGCAGAATTGATTGCGCCTCCAAAATAGACAAGCTCCGTGGCAGTAAGTATGTTTTTACAAATATCAGCAAATGTTTCCCTCTGCTGTCAGACGATATTGCAGCCAATCGGACAATCTTGATTGTCGGCACTCCATGTCAAATTGCTTCCGTTCGGAAAAAATTTGGAGATAATGATAATTTATTGCTCGTGGAAGTTGTATGCCATGGTGCTCCTGACCCTAAATATTGGAATATTTATCTCAACGAATTGCTCGCCAGCCAGCAAAAAACACGCGCCGATATAGTCTCAATCAGTTTTCGCGATAAGACTAACGGATGGAAAAACTACTCGGTGCGTATAGACTTCAAAGATGGTACCAGATTCATTCAGAGTCATCGCAACAACCCATATATTCTTGCCTTCATCTATGATTATACTCTCAAATCCGGTTGTTCAAAATGTCCGTTCAAATACCCAAATAGTAAAGCAGACATATCCATGGGCGACTTTTGGGGAATAGAGTCTCTCGCTCCCGAAATAGACAACAATCTTGGCACTACAATAGCTATTTCCAATACCTCGAGAGGCGAGGACGCCTTATCCGGCATTGCTACACCAATTACACTTTCCGTAGAAGACGTGGCAAGATTCAACCCGGCAATAATTAATGCACCCAATACTCCATCAAATATTTTAGAATTTGAACTTGCGGTTGATAAGGAAGGGTTTAATACTGCTGTAAATAAGTTCCTAAAGTTCATATTGGATAGTAGAAATAAGGGTATTTCTATGCGTTATAGGTTATATTGCCTTCTACGTAAAATATTTGCCATTTTCAAAAAAGGATGATCTCAAACGAAGATTTAATTTCCGTTATTATACCTGTATACAATGTTGAAAAATATATTGACAGGTGCTTGGGTTCAATAGTTTCTCAAGATTATCATAAAATAGAAGTGATACTTGTTGATGATGGCTCTACTGATAATTCACCGGCAATATGCGACAAATGGGTATCCCTATATCCTGATAAAATAAAGGTCTTTCACCAAAACAATCAAGGTGCATCTATAGCTCGTAAAAACGGCATAAGGGCCGCAAATGGGACTTACCTCACATTTGTAGATAGTGATGACTACGTTCATCCACAGTATGCATCTGCTTTATACCAGGCAGCTATCAATAATGGAACCAAAGTTGCCGTATGTCCATTTCGTAAAGTTGCTTTAGGGAAGGATTATGAGTATGACACGATAACGCCCTTAGAATTCGATGTTTTAAATTCTCAAGAACTATTCGCTCGTTTTTTTAAGTATGAATTCTGGGGCTTTGGGGGTGGTATTTATCATACGACGCTATTTAAAAATATTCTATATCCAGAAGCAACAATTAACGAAGACTATTATGTAAAGGCTCAGATTTTTTCCAAATTGGATAAAATAGGATATTGCCCACATCCATTATATACTTACGAAATTCATCCGGGTAGTCTTTCCAATCTTAAATTATCAAAAAGGGCACTTGGTGAATTTGATAATGCTGTGGCAACATGGAGGTTTATTTGTGATAATTTGCCACAATACAATAATCCCTCATTGGCAATAGCATCAGAATCTGCATGTAAGTGGATGGGAGCATTAAATAAGGTTGTTGTTGATAAATCAACCGTTTTTGCCGAATATCAAGAACGAATAAGAACATTTGTAAGTCATAACTTCTTCAGCATACTATTTAATGGCAAGTTTTTATGGAAGATAAAAATAGTATTGCTGTGGGAATATATAAAGTGTTGGTTTAAATGAAAAGGATCTTATTTGTAAACGGAAATCTTGCGGTTGGCGGCGTAGAACGGGCACTTGTCAGTCTGTTAAAAGGATTAAGGGATGAGGATTATGACATTGATTTACTTCTATTACAACCCGGCAATAATTATCTAAACGAGATTCCCAATTATATCAATGTCATTCAAAAGAATATAACTAATGCTTATGGACCTATTATTGAAACTTTTACCAAAGCATTAAAAAGATTTGATACTTTTACTATTGCTTTAAGGATTTGTTTGTTGCTTGGATATCCATTACTGAAGTTCTTAAGAAGAGCATTTGGAATAAAAAAACATTATGACATTGCTATTTCATTCCGACCAGGCATTTGTGAAGATATTGTGCTAAACATGGTTTCTGCCAATAAAAAATACACCTGGTGGCATCATGGCGATTTTAATATTGGTATCCCTCACGAAAAAATTGTTGGAAATTGGATTAAATTTGACAAGATAATAACGGTCTCAAAAAGCATAGCAACTAAAATATGTGATTTAGACCCCAGATTGGTTAATAAAGTCACGATTATACCTAATATCATAGACAAACAAAATATAATTAAAAAAGCAGGAAAAGTATCACCATACCAAAACACAGAAAGCTTTAGAATCATAACAGTAAGCCGACTCTCTAAGGAGAAAAACTTATCTCTGATAATTCCGTGTGCTAAAGAACTGAAATGTAAAGATTTTAATTTTGAATGGAATATTATAGGGAATGGAGACATCCGTGGAGAACTTGAGGCATTAATTCATAAAGAAAATTTAACGAAAGAGATAATAATTCGGGGACAGAAGGACAATCCTTATCCATGGATTAAATATGCAGATTTAATGATGCATCCTTCAAATATCGAATCATTTGGCATCGTATTACTCGAATCAATGGCACTTGAAACGCCATGCATCTCTGTTCCATCACTCGGAGCAATTGACTTGATTAACGGTAAAAACGGATTATTGGTTAAGAGTAATCCCGAAGAAATTGCAATTCATATACAGCATTTAAAAGATAATCTAAACCTAAGAACTGAAGTTATCGAAAATGGAATAAGTACAATAGATAAATTCAGCCCCAGTAAGGTTATAAACATATTTAACGCACTATTAAAATAATGATTAAGCACAAATTTAAAGTATTTCTTGAAAAATGTGGAATTATCCATCAACCTGCTCATGACAACATTGTAGATTATCACCGCAGTAGAGGTGTGATTATTGGAAAAAATGTAGATATAATTGATTCATATCTTGATGGTTGTCATGGAGCGCTGATTACTATCGGGGATAATGTGACTATTACCGGAGCTCGAATTTTGACACATGATGCAAGTACAAAAAAATTTTTAGGTTATAGTAAGATCGGACTAGTTACAATTGGCAACAACGTATTTATTGGAAATGGTGCGATAATTCTGCCGTCTACATCTATTGGCGATAATGTTATAATTGGAGCAGGTACTGTAGTCGCTAATGATATTCCAAGCAATAGTGTAGTAGCAGGAAATCCAGCTAAAATCTTATGTACTACATCAGAATACCTGAAACGCAATAAAGAGCGTATGGCAAGTAAAGATACTTATGTATCAAATCAACTTTTTTGCGAAAGATCAAAGAATGATTGGTCGACCTTAAAAAAGATGTTACGTGAACACAAATACGGTTTTGATTTATGAAAAATGTTTTGTTATACGCCAATGGTAGTGCCGGCAATCACGGATGTGAGGCCATAACACGCTCACTAATTAAAATTTTGAATCTTCAATATAAACCAATAACATTAACAAAAAACACAGAGGAAGATATAAAATAAGGTCTTTCAACTATCGTTAGATCAATAAATGTTTCCAATATACAAAGCAGGGGCTTAGAATTCCTTAAATGCTACCTTAATCTAAAATTAAAGGGTGATATTTACTCATTAGATTTGTTCCCCTATTCAAATTTTTTAAAAAAGTTAAAAAGACATAACATAATAGATTTGGCAATTAGTGTAGGTGGTGACAACTATTGCTATGGAGGAGCAGAGTACTATGGAAAACTTGATACTATTTTTCACAATCAAAAAATCAATACTGCATTAGTAGGATGTTCAATTGAGCCGGATATTATTTACCAACCTAATATAGTAGATGCTTTGAAAAAGCATAAAGCTATCATCGCACGCGAAAGTATAACATTTGCTGCTCTTAAAAATGCAGGATTAACCAACATACATCTCATACCCGATCCTGCATTTATGTTAAACAGTATCGAAATGCCTCTCCCATCTGAATTTATAGAGGGCAATACAGTTGGTATCAACCTTAGTCCACTTGTAGAAGATCTTTCATCTGGTGGTAATATTGTTTACAAAAATGCAGAGAATCTAATATCCCATATTTTGGCGACTTCAGAAATGGGTGTATGCCTGATTCCTCATGTAATTTGGAATCATAGCAATGATTTGATGATACTTTCTCCCCTTTACGAGAAATTTCGGCATACCGGACGAGTTTCGCTAATTCCTGACTCCCCGGCAGAAGTGCTTAAAGGGTATATTTCCAGATGTCGCTTTTTTATAGCTGCACGCACTCATGCATCTATAGCTGCCTATTCAACCGGAGTGCCAACATTTGTACTTGGCTACTCTGTAAAAAGTCGGGGAATAGCACGCGACATATTTGAAAATGAAACCGATTATGTAAAACCGACCAAAGATTTTAAAACCAATCACGAACTAATTGACGCGTTTGAATTTTTAAAAACTCATGAGTCTGAGATATCGGTTCAACAGCAGCATTATACTTCTGAAGCAAAACGCAAATTGAAAACATTACCCAATATTTTAGGGATTGAATAATGTCTAAACCTCGGATTTTAATACTGATGCACTATCTGGAGTTAGGTGGTGCTGAAATGGCTCTCATTGGCTTGCTTCAAGCATTAGATCCCCATAAAGTAGATGTTGATCTGTTTATATATAGCCATCAAGGGGCTTTGATGAAGCATATTCCTAATTGGGTTAATTTGTTGCCGGAACATCCTGCTTACTCAGTAATTGAACGCCCAATGAAAGAAGCTGCTTTAAAATGTCAGATAGGTGTGTTGATCGGCAGACTTTTAGCTAAATACAAACATTGGAAAAAAGATAAAGGACAATCTCATGCATCAGATGATATTTCAATGATGCAGTACGTGGAAGACAATGTCACCCCTTGGTTGCCTCGGATAAATTCAAGCGTTGAGTATGACTTATGTATCAGTTTCCTTATTCCTCATAATATCGGAAAAGATAAAGTCAATGCAAAAAAACGTATAGCATGGATTCATACCGATTATTCCACCGTCAGTTTAAATCCTGAACAGGAACTTCCCGTATGGGAGGCTTATGACAATATTGTATCTATCTCAGACGACGTTTCTAAATCATTCACTGATAAATTTCCATCCTTAAAAGATAAAATCATATTGATTGAAAATATCTTATCATCTGATTTTGTAAGAAAAAGGGCAAAACAAATAAATGTAAAAAATGAGTTAAATGGATCTATAAACCTTCTTTCTGTAGGTAGATATACCGCAGCTAAAAATTACGACAATGTGCCAATAATATGTAAAATCCTAAGGGATACAGGAGCAGATGTAAAATGGTACAT
Organism: uncultured Porphyromonadaceae bacterium; assembly: GCA_947073495.1. GTDB lineage: Bacteria > Bacteroidota > Bacteroidia > Bacteroidales > Muribaculaceae > Lepagella. The sequence continues at coordinate 3,346 of CAMTMX010000091.1, read as the reverse complement.
AATTGGTTATGGAAGTGATGAAACACTTATTAGACAAAGAATAATGGATGCCGGGATGGAGGAGCATGTTATTTTATTAGGTAAAAAGGATAATCCCTACCCTTATATAGATGCATGCGATATTTATGTACAGCCTTCACGATACGAAGGTAAATCGGTAACTGTACGCGAAGCTCAAATATTGTACAAGCCCGTGGTTGTAACAAATTACAAAACAGCCTCATCCCAAATTAATGATCGAGAAGACGGCATTATTGTTCCTATGGATAACGACGGATGCGCAAAAGGTACCTCTAAGCTCATTAAAGATAGAGAACTACAGAATAAGTTACGGCGCAATCTTATAAAAGGTGATTTTGCAAACAAATCAGAAGTAAATAAGATTTATTCACTTTTAGGAATTAATTAAACTAATTATGTTATCTCTCTTATTGAAATTGAGCCTTAATATTATTCTAAATTTCTTAAGAAAACTTAGATATGGGCGTAGATACAATTCAGCATTAATAGAACGATTTGCATATTCATCATCTATTAGATTATATAGCAATGGTGTGTGCAACCTTGGTCGAAATATTGAGCTTGGTAAAAATGTTGAATTGTTAGTACATGGCAACGGTTTACTTTCAATTGGAGACAGCACCTATATGAATAACTTCTGTATGGTTAGCTGTCATGGTAGAATTAGTATTGGGAGAGGATGTATGTTTGGACCTTCGGTAAAAATATTTGACAATAATCATCGGTTTAATCGAAAAGATGGAGTTGAATCATCCCTGTCTATAGGTGAAATTTCTATAGGAAACAACTGCTGGATTGCATCAAACGTCTCAATTCTTAAAGGGGCAAAAATAGGGAATAATTGTGTAATCGGTTGCGGCTGCATCATTGACAAAGAGATACCTGATAACACTATTGTTCGGGTTATTCAAACTACACAAAAAACAGAAATTATTTAATTGCATGATTCCCAGGAAAATACATTATTGTTGGTTTGGGCGAAATCCTCTTCCTGAATCTGCACAGAAGTGCATAGCCTCATGGCGTAAATATCTGCCTGAGTATGAAATTATAGAATGGAATGAGGATAATTTTGACGTCAACTCCATTCCTTATACCCGACAGGCATACGAAGCAAAGAAGTATGCTTTTGTAAGTGATTACGCCCGTTTCAAAATCCTGTATGAACATGGAGGCCTTTACTTCGACACCGATGTTGAGGTTATCCGGCCGATGGATGACATCATTGAAAAAGGCTCATTCATGGGATTTGAGATTGATCCATGCGCAGCACGTCAATACGGCGCAGTGAATCCAGGTTTATGTATGGGAGCTTATTCAGGGATGAAGCTGTATCAGTCTATTTTAAATTATTACAGCAATTTAAATTTTATCAATGCAGACGGCTCTTATAACACGACTGATGCAGTGGTCAATATCACAACTCGAGAGCTGGCAAAAGTCGGATTGGAGTATAAAACAGGAATTCAAAATGTTGCTGAAACGACAATATATCCGGCCGAGTATTTCAACCCATTTGATGACAATACCGGTATTTTGAATAAAACGAAGAACACATACGCCATACATTGGTATTCGAAAACATGGCTAAAAGTAAATCCTTTGAGACAATGGTGCGCCCGAAGGTTTCATAGAATTCAAAGACTATTTAAGATATGATTCCAGGGAGATTTTATCTACCAATTTTTATTTATTCTATCCTAATTCTGACATTTATTTATGCGACCAAAATATCAAGTCAGAATTATAATAGAATTAAGTCTGGAGAAAACAATTTTGCAATAGCTTTTATCATTTGTATTGCATTTGCATTGTTTCTTGGCGGACGACCTATATATAGTGGCTATTTCGGAGACTCTAATAACTATGCATTGACTTATTATAGGTATGGTATAGGGTTAAATGTTTACACTGGAGATGAAGGCGAATGGTTATGGGCCAAAATGATGTCAACTGCAGCCCAATATTTAGAAGTGTCTACATACTTCACAATAGTTGATATTTTATATTTTGGATTCACTCTATGGACCTGTAAGAGAATATGTCCTAACAATATTATGGTAGCATTGCTTTTTATGCTGGGAGCATTTTCATTTTATACTTATGGTACCAATGGCATTAGAAATGGTTTAGCATGTAGTATAGTATTATTGGCTATTTCTTATATGATTGGAGTAAATAGGAATCTAATTTTAGCTCTTGTTTTGTCAGCTTGCGCTTTTGCAATACATAAAACGACTATACTACCTACAATAAGCCTGTTCGTCTCTGTATATATGATAAAACAATTTAAGTGGATTGCTACATTTTGGATATTATCCATTATAATAAGTTTTGCTGCCGGAGGTGCAATAACGAGTTTTTTTGCAAGTTTTGGGTTTGATGATAGAGTCTCTTATCTTACAGCGTCTAATACCGTTGGCAAATTTAATCGAGCGGGATTCAGATGGGATTTTCTAATCTATAGTATGATGCCGATATTATTGGGATATTATGTAGTGATTAAGCGTGGTATTCGGAACAAATATTATGAAATTTTATTAAATACGTACACTCTGTCGAACGCTTTTTGGGTAATGGTTATACGAGCTAATTACTCAAATCGATTTGCATATCTTTCTTGGTTCATGTATCCATTGGTGCTTGTATACCCTCTACTGAAACTAAATGTGTGGGGAGAACAGCAAGGGAAAAGAACGAGCCAAATAATGATTGCTCATATAGGATTCACGTGGTTTATGGAAATGATCTATTATACATAATGAAAACTCTTACTGTTTTTACTCCTACATATAATCGTGCGCATACTATAGGTCGCACTTACGAAGGGGCTGTCTAACAAGTTTAGGCAGCCTCTCTTTTGTGTGGTTCATCAACAAAAAAATAAGGCTTTCATGCTGAATTTCAGCGCGAAAGCCTTTGTCATGTCAAAGATTTTTAGTAAATTTGGGTTGCAATTAAACAACTAATAATCAAAACATAACATGGCAAAGTTAGCAATAAAATCTGATAATAGGAAACAAGATTTGCTTCTTCCTCCATCTTTGGATGAACTTGTTCCCGAAAATCATATGGTTAGAGTCGTTGATGCGGTCATCGACCGCCTTGACATCAGTGATATACTTTCGACCTACCGAGGCGGAGGCAACAGTGCCTTCAACCCGAAGATGATGCTCAAAGTGCTTGTGTTCGCTTATCTGAGCAATGTTTATTCCTCGCGGCGCATCGAGGAGCTTCTCAAACGCGACATCTATTTCATGTGGCTGTCCGGCATGAAGCGTCCGGACTTCCGCACAATCAATTACTACAGGGGCAAGCGGTTGAA
>CAMTMX010000090.1 GCA_947073495.1 uncultured Porphyromonadaceae bacterium | reverse complement strand
GACATTCACCACCTTGCCATAGTTTTCATTCGCGATCACAAGAGCAAGAGTACGGTCATTGACAACTGTTGTCTTCGGAATATTTTTATCGACATCGCTCTTGATGGTAGGCACAACTTTTGTGCCGGTATTCTCTTGCTTACCTTTTGGAGCAGATTGAGCCGGCTTGTCAAAAAGATCCGCCACATCAAGCTGAACCACCTTGTCTCCCTCATACTGATTGCGGTCAGAGGCATTATATGCATACTCCTTACCGTCGGGAGTTATAAACGAGATAGACTCTATGGCTATGTTGTCATGCTTGATGAAGAATTTCGGATTGCGAATCTTCACTTCATCCCAGTTGTTTTTGAAAATCTCAGCCTCTCTGTTTTTAAGTGGCACATTCACGACAACGGTGCCAAATTCTGAATTAACAGCATACGTCTCGTTATCGACATCGTAAGGCTGAAGTTTCAACTCCGATATAGCAAGCTGGTTGGCATAAGTCTTGAGATATTTATCAGCAATTATATTGCTGAGGCGTTCCTGTTCTTTTCTCACATTTTCTTTAGAAACCCTCTTTTCATAATCTTCTGTCTTCTCAAACTCACCACGTTTCATCCAGTCTTTCAACTGATCCCTTACATATGCCATTGCATATTCCTGATAAGAAGGGATGTTGCGTGAGGTGCCACCTTCGGCAGACTGGGTTCCGTTGCCCATAATCACAGGCATCGTGTTCATAGCCATAGTCTGCTGGCCGAGAGCGGAAAGGCGCACATTGATACTCTCCACTTTCGATTTGTTGCCCAGGCAGGCATAGGATGTAGCCATAGCCTTCAGATACTTGACGTTGTTGGGATCGTTGGCGGAAAGTTCCTCATATTTCTCCGCAGCACTCCCAAAATATGCGTTGCTCTGACGACGCTGTTTGGCTGCTTCCTTTTCATCGAGTTCGGAGATCGACTGGTTGTAGTAGCCTGTTCCGAGGTTGTAATAGCATCTCGCCACACATTCGTTCACACTCAAGCTATTCGGATGAAGTTCTTGAAGCTTCATATAGATATCAAGAGCACCCCTGTAGTTTCTCTGATCCTCATATACAGAAGCCTGAAGATTCAAAAGCTTCTCGTCGTCAGGTTTAACTTCAAGGCCACGTTCCACAAGAGGCGCGAGTATGTCGCGGCGATTACCGTCGATACACATCTGCATAGCTATCGTGAGCAGCTTGAAATTGGAAGGGTATTCATTGGATGCCTTCACAACGGCATCTACTCCGCGGGAATACATCTTCTTGTTCAAAAGAGCCTGTCCATAAAAAAGACTTACCTGTTCCCGCTGCTTGGTTTCGCCGGTGGCAAGATATTCTTCGAAGTATTTTATGGCATTGTCTATTTCTCCTGCATTATAGCTTCCCGAGGCAGCACAATAGACCATTGCGGGATATAGCTCCGCATCTCGGCGGAATTCCACACCCGCCATTTGAGGAAGAAGCTGAGTGTCGACGTATGCACGTGCAAATTTAGTCATCTCAGCAGGATTGCTGTTTATGGAATAATGCACAGCACCCCTTGCAAGGGTGTTATTCAGATCAATGAGTATTCCCTTACACTGATCCATATCTGCATCTTCCAATCCATCCATATTGATGACAGTAAAAGCCTCATTGTATGCTTCGAGAACCGCGGGATAAAAAGTATCGTCGTCAGCACCCTCAAATTGTAAGTCTTTTACTTTGCGATAGAGTTCGGCTGCACTTTCCACAGACGGGCCCGCAGGCTGCACCACCTCTTCAGGCTCGTCAGGCTCAATCGAAAATGCAGCTAATGATCCTCCTCCCACAAGGATAGAAAAAGCCAATGCCGGGAAAGCAAGTCTTGAAACCCTCCCGCCAATGAATGTATTAAATATTTTATTGCTGGTCATAAAAAAATTATGGTTAAAAACTCCCCCGGGTCAACGGGGGAGTGTTAGGTTATTCAGATTCCCGGCTTACTGGAAAAATGAATCTTATAGCCGATCCTAATTCAATACCGAATCAAAAGACATCAACAAAAGTGAAGTTGGCAGTGATGCGACGGAATTCGCTACCCTTCCCTTCAGAAACATCTACGCGGAACACATAATCCGCATCCATCTTGTCGAGATTGTTCACATTCTTCTGAAGGAAATTTTTAACGCCTTCCGCACGAAGGAATGCAAGCTGACGGTTTTCCTTAACACCACCTGCTTTTGTAACCGTGATAGCGGTAAGATCGCCATTCTCATATATCGGTTCGTCAACAAAGTCTCCGTAAGAACCGTCATATGCAATCGTACGTATGATTGGTGTTGCATCCGCCGTTCCTGAAATTGTAACTTTCAGTTTCTTGCCCTGCTTGATATATTGAGCAAAATCTCCCTCAAATGCTTCCTTCACAATCTTGAGCATTGAACTTGCAGCACCTGATTCGTCAACAAGATATTTACCCGGAGGAAAGTCTTCCGCTGCTGAGAATTCCGGATCCACCTGATATGTGAAGTTCACCTCATAATTAAGGATTTTTTCACCGTTTGCATCATAATCAGGCACAACCTTAGAATCGACAGCGATATTTGTATGATTAGAGATCACACTTGTGTTGCGTGCCTCTTCCACAACCTTTTCACGTAGCTCCTGAAGTTTCAATTCCTCCATCTGTTGCTGCTGAAGAATTTCAAGAGAAACTACATTTGCATCCCCTCCCATGAAATCCATTGCAACACGGTCATGGTTGTTGTATTCATAAGTCTTGCCGTCGTTCTTATTAAACACCTTTGCATACACTATCTCAAAAGTGTCATCCGGAAGAATACCATACTGAACGTCTGAAAGAACGAGATCATTAGCATCGTGGAATGCAGTCACGTCTGATTCAGGCACAGGAAGATATATGGTTGGCATTGTAGTGAAGTCAAGCGCGAGCACTTGATTGGTACGGTCATAGCTACCAAGGCTCATGGTTGCTCCGGCAAGGAGATCACCCGCAAGCTGAGTAGAAATCTCATCCTCGAAGAGCCTGCGCTGGCGTGCGCGCGATTCCTCATTCACACGAAGACGATAATCTTCCATACTTTCACCCGGCATCATCTTCTCCCAGTCTGCCATCATCTGGTCAACTTCGTCTGAAATAAGCTTGGCAAAGTGCGGCTCAAGGTCTTGCATACGGCGTGCATGAAGCATCATGCTGCCGGTGTATACCATAATGGAATTCCCCTCTGTATCCTTGATAAACTCAACATCACTGATGCCTCCTGTTTCCACAGGTATTGTGTTGCGGTCAGAAGGACGCACAAGGTTAATGACTTCAAGAGAATTCGGGGCTGTAGCAACCACTATATACTTGCCGTCGTTATTAAACGCGCAGGCTATACCGTTTCCGAGGTCGTCGATTGTATTTTTGATATTGAACGACCGGGTGTCGTATACACTTAGAATACCATCCTCAGTAAGCACCGCAAACTCGGAGCTGCCGTTGGAAAATGTCATGTCTGTAACCTTAACACCAAATGTCCAATCTCGGCGGATAGTCTTTTGTTCAAGGTTGTATACCACAACTCGGTCTCCTTCTGAAATGGTAAGATAATAAGCGTTATCACTTATAGACATTGCTGTCGGAGTGAATGGAAGCTCGATCTTGTCGAGAAGAGCCATCTTACGGGGCTCAAATATGAAAAGACCTTGATCAGTAGCCACCATCACCTTGCGCGCGTCCGGAGAATAGACAATTGCTGAAGGTTGACCATATTTCTTCGAATCAAAATTTCCAATCTTTGAGTTTTGACTGGAGATCGAATAGAAAGCGGCTTCACGTTTGCCCTTCTTATCTTGCTCCACAACGCCAAAGTTCACACCGGAAGGATTGACATTGAAGGTAAGGATATTCTTTTTAGTGACATACAATTGGTCGCCACGCATGGTCAGCACCTCCTGTGGAGAACGAGAATAGGTCACGGTGTTGTATTTCGAGAGCTGCACCGGGGTAGCCTTCATCTTAAACACGTAATCTATCTTTGGCTTAGCGGGCATTTCAGCATCCTGCGCCTCAGCCATAGGAATGCACAAGAATGCTGATGCAATAAAGAATGTAAATGCAATAGTCTTGATTTTCATCTCTAACAGGTTGTTTATTTAGGTTTTATTAAGAGAATATCCGGACACGCACTTCGTCATGCCCGGATAGACTGTGCATTATTCTTCTACGCGGTCGTTGACAAAGTCTCTCACTGAGTCAGCATATTTTTGAGCAAGCTGGCTTTCTGTAAGTGCATTCTCAAGCGCAGCCTTGCGTGCATTGCGAGCTTTAGTTTCGTCTACAATAAAAAATGATTGGATTTCATAAGTGCCGTCCGCTCTTTTCTTGATAACGGAATAGCTGGGTGTGAGCACGTTTTTTACTTTCTGCTCTACAAGGCGCTCATAGGCTGCATAGAATTTTTCAAACTCTGAATCATCGCCTGTACCGTCTGCAAAGATATCGCTTACCACACGACCCTTTACAGAGCTTCCAGCTTTCTGTGCATATTTGATAGTGGCATTGTTGATCGCCATCTGTTCTGCAGTGTTTTTAGACTTTACATTTTCTGCATACCCCTCAAATACAGCTCCATCATCTCCAAGTTCGTTAAGCTTGCTATAGTGCTTGAGGAGAGCCACCTCCATCGTGCGGCTACCTAAAATCTCATAGCCGTCCTTCTTGTAGTCTTTCATCTTCTGCTTCATCTCTTTCTTCTGAGCTTTCTGAAGAGCCTTATCGATCGACTTCTGAACATCGTCTGCATATGCAGGCACAAGCATCATGAGCATCATGAGCACAGTAAAAATCTTTTTCATTTCTGTTGGTTTTATGATTTAACAAGTATTTTCGTAAAACAAATATATCAGCTTTAATTAGCCCGATCTTAATAATGACTTATATTATAGGTCAGCAATAGCGCAAGTTCACAGCTATTAAAAATCAAAGGCTTGCAAGTGAGTTTCAAAATTACTACAGAATAAAGTATTTACGATAATTTAAATTGTTAATTATTGTTAACAATGATGTTTTTTATTCATTTTCAACCAAGATTGACCTTGTTTGCATATTTTTGCAACCTATATCACTGTATCAGAGAGTCACAATCTGATTTTCACAACATAGCCAGCAGCTGATTCATCATATCTCGGTTATTACTTAATCGAGGCACCTTTCTCTGTCCTCCGAGTTTATGTGACCCGGCACTTTTAAGCCAGCGGTCAAACAGTCCTGAAGACGCGGACAATATTTCAGGAGGGTCAAGAAAAATTGTATGACTTCTCTTTGCATCATAATCAGAATTTAACTTCCGCAGCTCTTCATCAAGCTTCCGTGCGAACAATTCGAAATCTTCAGGCTTATTTTCCCATTCTATCAGCCATTGATGTCTGCCTCTCTTCCCATCCCTCGCAAAGACCGGAGCAACGGTATAATTGATAATAGACGCCCTGCAGACTTCGCATGCCGCCGCTATAGCCATCTCGGCATTGTCTTCCATAAGCTCTTCACCGAATGCATTTATAAAACATTTGGTTCTGCCGGCAATTCTTATCTTTACCGGAGATGTCTGAGTTACTCTCACTGTGTCTCCGAGACGGTAACGCCACAATCCATTGCTTGAACTTATTATCATTTCATATACCACACCCTTCTCAACTTCCCATATAGGACGAGGCCGATGGTCGTCTCCATCTACGGGTATAAACTCATAAAACACATCCCTGTCAATTATGAGAAGCATAGAATTCTCTGAAAAATCATTCTGAACCGCAAAGAATCCTTCAGAAGCATTATACGTCTCCTGGAAATGCATTTTCCCGGAATCCGTGATTTTTCTATATTCATCCCTATATGGTTCAAACGAAATGCCTCCATGAAAAAACACCTCAAGATTGGGCCATACATCCGATATTTTATCCATCCCCTTCAACTCTAATATTTTTCTCAAGACGGTTAAGAACCAGGATGGGACACCTGAAATATTCGTCACATTCTCACATGCGGCAGTCTTGACGAGTGCCGGAAGTTTTGTTTCCCAATCCGGCAATAAGGCGGTTTTCTTATCCGGCACACGAACCAAATTCGCAAGAGGATTAATACGGTTAATAAGAGTGGCACTTAAATCACCTATATAAACTTTCCCGGGACCGATCCCGAGTGTATTGGAAAATGAACCACCAAGAATAAACCCTTTCCCGGAAAACATTTTGCTTTCCGGCACCATCCTCAAGTAATGCGCCACAACGTCCTCCCCTCCACGGTAATGGTTGCCGTTCAAGGAATCAGAGGTGATGGGAATAAATTTTGATTTCCCCCCCGAGGTGCCGGATGACTGTGCATAATCCACGCATCTACCCCTCCAAAGCACATCTTTTTCCCCCCTTATCATACGCATCACAAAAGGACGCAATGATTCGTATTCCACAAGAGGCACCCGTGAAACATAGTCCTCATAAAGACGCGTGGAATTAAGAATTTCTTTAAGATTATACCTTGCAGCATAGTCACAATCTCCACCCCGATTGATCAGGCTCCTAAGCACACAGAGTTGAAGATCGTCGGTTGTCGACGACCAGGAATCAGTACGTCGAGCTATTTTTACAAATCTCCTTCTTACAAACGGCGTGAAATCTATCATTCTGTTGCAGGATTTAATTTATCTCTTTTAATCTTCTTTATCTGCCATGTCAGCATAAATGAAGTCACAACGGTCGCCGCTATATCACAGACCGGATAGCAACCCCAAACTCCGTTAAGCCCAAAATGAGGAGGAAGAATCAACAGCATGGGAATCATAAATATTATCTGACGCGTAAGAGAAAGGAAAACCGCCTTACCTGCCATGCCCAGCGATTGAAAAAAGTTGGTGCCGACAATTTGAAAACCAACCATCCAGAAACCGAGTGTGGTCAGGTGAAGGCAATTCACTGCACATTCTATCTGAGCCTGATCTTGCATAAACAGGGATGCAATGAGCCGCGGATTGAATGCACCTATAAGGCTGCCGATGGTCGTAATACATAATGCACTTCCTGCCGCAAGCTTTAAAGTTCCGAAAAGGCGGTCAAGGCGTCCTGAGCCGTAGTTATATCCCAATATCGGCTGCATTCCCTGGCAAATGCCGATCACAACCATCACGAATATGGTCACAAATCGATTAAACACCACAACAGCGGCGATAGCATTGTCTCCACCATACTTAAGCAGTGAATTATTAACAATGGCATTAATACATGAACCGGCAACATTAATAAGGAAAGGCGCCATGCCTATATAAAGTATTGACTTTATAACCTGCCAGTTGAAAGCAAAAGTTCCTTTTTTGAAATGCAAGACGCTACTTTTCCTGAAAAAATGCGACATCACAAATACAGCAGTGACCACCATGGATATATCTGTTGCCAGTGCGGCACCCTTGATTCCCCACTTAAACCCAAATAAGAAAAGCGGCGCCAGAATAGCATTGAGACACGCACCTATCAGATTGGTATACATCGCCTTGCCGGGATATCCTGTGGCTCTCATCACATTGTTATAGGAAAAGGTTAGATTCATCAACACCATGCCTGGAAGCACCCAAAGCAGGAACTCTCTTGCGTATGGCAATGAATTGGGTGAAGCACCAAACACTTTCAGAATGGGGTCGAGGAATATGGCAAACAATGTGATATATACCACTCCAATGATGACTGTCAGTTGCACTGAATTGCCAAGAATTATCTCTGCAAGGCGCTTGTTGTCTTGACCCATCACGATGCTTATCCGCGTTGCCGCGCCGGCACCTATAAGCATACCTAATGCGGTGGCAAGATTCATGACAGGGAATGTAACGGCTATACCGCTCACAACATTGGGATCATCGATTGCATGTCCGATCACAATGGAGTCGATAATGTTGTATATCGCCATTACCACAGTACCGACTACTGCCGGCAGACTGTATTTAAGCAGCAACCGCCAGATTTTGGTGCTGCCTAATTCTTTAAGTCTGTCAGAATTTGAAATGGCTATCGTTGACATATCTCTATCTCTTATATCTTTTCTTTCATTGAATTTTCGTCATGAATATTTTCATCAACATAAATGATGACATCGAAGTTGTTTAAATTTGTTCTTTTCAGGATTCCGGCAGATTTTCGAGCCGATTTTGAAACTTGGAGAGGGAGTTTAGCAGGCTAAACGACCAATGAAAGGTTCAAAAGCGACCGAAAAGATGGGGGAAGGTTTGGAAAGATGTCTTCTTAACGAAAAAAGCCACAAGAAAAGCAATCTCCGTAAAAAAGTTTATACAACTTCATTCCATATGAAATGCAAAGTTACTAATTATATATCCTTTCTCCAAATATGCAGGCAACTCAGCAAATATGAACTAAATCTTTACACAATAATAATACACTTTTAGATCATTTTAGGTTTTTATTCGCTCGAATCTATAGCATGATTAAATATATTTTCCGAAGAGAAGGTGTCTATAAAATAATTTTTTAAAGAAATAACAGTCAACCAATCCTACCATTTGACCATTATAATGTTATAATAGTTAACGGAAGTTTTATTAATTTTGCATCCGGAATTAAATACGCATTATTAATTATCCTGAAAATTTCCTTATTCCTCATTCCACAAAAAACATATGAACCGTAGTATTATTGCTTTATTGTTTTTATTCCTTTCGCTGTTATTTCCCAATATGGCGAAAGCTCAGCTTATCCCCGTGGAAGATCAAAAGGAATTTGTTGATTCCCTGAAACATGAACTTGAATATGGTCCTTACTTTGGATTATATAAGGATAATTATTTTACCGTCGGGACTTCCCCTTTCCAGAAACCCACTGAAAAAAATTCCGATGTAAAATTCCAGATATCTCTTGCTATCCGTCTTACCGACGCCATATTGCCATGGGACTCTTTTATATTCCTTATGTATACTCAAAAGACATTTTGGAATGTGTTTGAAAAATCCCTCCCCATGCACGATCTTAACTTCAATCCCGGTATCGGTTGGAGTAAACCTTTTTTCAACAAAGACAGATATATGGGTAAATTGACGCTGCTTATAGAACATGAAAGCAACGGACGTGACGGGGAAGACTCCCGAAGTTGGAACAGGATTTCATTATATGGTTCAACCATCATCGACGAATGGCTTATGGTGCATGCAAAATTCTGGATACCGATAATAGACGGAGAAAACAACCGTGACATCCTGAAATACTGCGGCATTTACCAAAGCGGCGTGTCGGTCACCACTCCGAATAAAAAATTTAATTTCGGTCTTACGCTCGTCAAAAGGAGTGGATGGAACCTGAATTTCAACACCATCTTCGAGGCAAGCTGGAAAGTGCATGAAAAATCAAATTTAAATCTTTTCGCCCAATATTATAACGGGTATGGTGAATCCCTTCTCGATTATAATCAATTCCACTCGCGCCTACGGGTTGGTATAGTTTTCAAACCGCGTTTTTTCTCCGAGTTCTAAAAAGATATGTTTTCATTTAATTTCCCTACTATTTTTGAGTCAGAGATCGCTACATCGGCGTGGATCTGTTTGATTGCCTTGTGTGCATGTGCCATATTTGCAATTCTTGCAAGATTTATCCCTATTATAAGGGTGGCGAGGACAGCTACGTCTCAATCGGGCGAGGCTGATCTTGTCGCTTTCGAACCGGAGGAAAAATTGCCCAAGGCTTCTGTGATTGTATATTGTTTCATCAACGAAGATTCTCTCATTGACTATCTTGAGATTCTGATGAACCAGGATTATCCCGACTATGAAGTAATTCTTGTGAATGAAGGGAGCTATGAAGTATCCACTTCTTTGGCGGAAAGACTTCAATTGAAATATCCTGACAGACTATATGTCACATTCATACCACCTGAATCACACAATCTCAGCCGTCGCAAACTGGCTTTGACCGTCGGCATCAAGGCTGCTCACGGAGATGTGGTGGTGACCACGGCTTCCAATTGCCTGGTTCCTTCTCAACAATGGCTCAGTCTGATGATGCAGCCGTTTATAGGATGCGACCATACAAACGTGGTATTGGGTTATGCTCACATCAATTTTGAGAATCTTCATGGCGCAGGAAAATGGTATAAGGAATTTGACGCTACCCTTACGGCATGTCAGTGGCTCGGTGCTGCAATCCATCATTACCCATATCGCGGCGACAGTTTTAATCTGGCTTACAGGAAGCATCTCTTCTTCGAACAAAAAGGTTATTCCAAGACCATTCATCTCATGAACGGAGATGACGACTTATTCATCAACGATATATCCACCGGCTCAAATACTGATGTCATGATAGCTCCCGATGCCATTCTGACTTACGACTATGGGGAAGCCGGAAACCGTATAATGTCCGACCTTAAGGAACGTTATCAGTTCACAGCCAGAATGCTACCCAAAATGCCTTTCCTCAGGGCGGGATTCGGTTCGGTAATGCAATGGCTTGCAACCGGATTCGGTATAGCGGCATCGATAATCTCTTTACCGAATCTCATTCCGTTATTGGTTGCTTGCGGACTCCTGGCAATTCTGAACATATTTGAGATTCTGCTCTACCGTAAGGCTGCGAGGGTTTTGGGATCTGTATGTCTTTGGTGGGCACTACCCTTTTTCCTCCTCTGGCACCCTATCGGGAATTTCATATTTAAATGTAAGCGACACCGCCATCGCAAAAAAAATTTCACTTTTGCCTGATTCTCAAGAATGGTTTCGGTAATAGTCATCTGCTATAATCAGGAAAACAGCATTGCAAGGGCATTGGATTCCGTGCTCCGGCAAGACTCTTCCGTTCCATTCGAAATTGTAATAGGAGATGATGCGTCGACAGACTCCACACGGGCGATATGTCAAGAATACGCTGTAAGACATCCCGACATAATCCGGCTCCTTCCGGAGGAGCCCAATCTTGGTCTTGTAGGGAATTATTTCCGTTGCCTGAAGGCTTGCAGAGGGGAATACATCTCCGATTGCGCCGGAGATGACGAGTGGTTAGGCACCCACAGAATTTCCGATGCGATGAAAATCTTTGAATCTTATCCCGGCGTAAACGTAGTCTACTCCGACTACATCATTTTCGACACCCGTACAGGAGAATCACGCCAAGCCTATTCATCTGACGATGAAGCAAGAAGACGCGCTCCTGTTTTCAAAGGAGAGCGTCTTTTAAGGAAGGCTTTAAACAGGACCGACTCTCTGCCATACGTTCTTTCATCCGCCGTATTCAGACTTAAAGATCTTCTGGAAGTCATGAATGAATATCCGGGAATGGTATGCAACGGGTCGTTCGGCTGTGAGGATGTGCCGGTTATCGCGGCATTGGCATCAAAAGGGGATGCCGCATTCAACCCTGCCGTCACATTGAAATATAATTTGGTAGAAAATTCTATCTCAAACAACAGCGACAGGTTGAAATCAGCTCGTTTTTATCTGAAATCCCTTCGGATGTCGCGCATCCTCGGCAAACACTACGGAATTTCAGAAAAGAAGATGGCAGACACTTTCCGAACAAAATCACTCTACGTCTCATCAGCCGCTTTCGACTTAAATGACAAAACGCTTGCCCAAAGTGTGAAAAAGGAGATATCATCCTGGAGCCTGAAACCTTCATTGAAATGTAAGGCATATCTTAATCTTGGCTATATCAAGATAATACGCAATGCAATTCGGGCAATCAAACACAGCCTCAATCGTCACTGATCAATGCGCCATCAGGTAATCGGAAAACATGAATGACCCGAGACCGAAAATGGCTGACAGGATAATGCATACCACTCCACATATTGCGGAGATAATCGACCATTTCTTTGCCTTTTGAGAATAGTCGTAGGCGGCATTATAATTACCGGTGTTCCAAAGTCCATCTACTTTAGAAGAATAGACAATGGCAACTATTCCCAAAGGTAGACAACATAATACGGTTGTCAATATAGCCCAGACAAGATAATTGTCCGGCTTGTTCTGCATTGTAGGTGGAAAATTCTGATTATACATGATGAAATTTTAAAGTTATTTCGCAAAATTACATAATAATCAAGAATTACACACTCTCATTACAATAATTCTGCATTAAAAATTTCATTTATGCCAAATTACACAAATTGCTTTAGAGCGCGCTCCTTGAATGAGGTATAGGCGATATATATTGTCTACTTATATCGAAAGGAGGTTGCGGACTATGAACCAGGCAAAATAAAGGGTGATATAAAGTATGCATCCCGGCTTTCCCCATATGAACTTTCTCACCGGGGATTGGAATGGAAAATTTCGGGTAATGATAAGTGAAAAAAGATAGCCTAATGAAAAGATAAGAAACCAGTTGTGTGACAGAGCTCCGATCACGTCTCCCTGAAGCAATGAATGTGCAGCTCGTTGAATGCCACATGCCGGGCACTGCAGACCGGTGATAAGTTTCACAGGACATTTAGGAAAAAACCTGCCCACATCCGGATCTTCAGGGTCCAGGAACGCATATAGACAGAAAAGAATAATCACCATTGCCACTGACGCAATGGTGATTACTCTTTTTTTTCTTTTTACTCTGTTTAGAGTCATCTGATAATCAATAGCCTTGAGAACCAAGTGTTGCGATACCGGCACACACAAGAATCACATATACAATAATAGCAAGAGCTCCACATGCAGCCGCTATTATCGACCAGTTCTTAGCTTTCCCTGCAGCTTCGTATGCTCCGGTATAGTCACCGGCGGCCCAAAGTCCGTCAACTTTGGAGGCGTATACTATAGCCACTATACCAAAGGGAAGACAACACATGATCGTAGTGAGAATTGCCCATACAAGGTTATTGCCAGGTTTTACCTGAGGAGGTTCCGGGATGTTTTGGTTATACATATTTTTTAGGTGTTAGAAGATTTATTATGCAAAAATATCCAAATATCTGTTAATAACAAAATATTTGGATATTAAAATTTTTAGAAATTGTTTAAATTTATTTGTCGAAGGAATTGAGAGGATTTGTCAGGTAGATTTTTGATATTTATGATGGAGTTATGGGGTTCCATAATGACTGAATAAATATCATAAAGATGCTGACAAAGA
>CAMTMX010000089.1 GCA_947073495.1 uncultured Porphyromonadaceae bacterium | reverse complement strand
GACGGACAAGGTGAGAGTTTTCTCGATCGACATAGATGAATAGGCAGAATTCGGTCTTAAAGAGGAGGACGCACCCTCTCAGTCATGGGCACGCTATATCTTCGGCATCTGCCGTGAGATTCAGAAGCGCGGCGGCAACGTGAAAGGATTCGACGCCGTCTTCGCCGGCAATGTGCCCCTCGGCGCCGGTCTCAGCTCCTCGGCTGCCCTCGAATCTTGCTTCGCATTCGCCCTCAACGACCTTTTCAACGGCAACAGCATCGACAAGTTCGAGCTTGCAAAGATCGGACAGTCTACCGAACACAACTATTGCGGCGTGAACTGCGGCATCATGGACCAGTTCGCATCCGTATTCGGAAAGAAAGGACACCTCATGCGTCTTGACTGCCGTTCTCTCGAGCATGAATATTTCCCATTCAACCCTGAAGGGTTCCAGCTTGTGCTTGTGGATTCCCGTGTGAAACATGAGCTTAAAGACTCCCCCTACAACAAGCGCCGCGAGTCTTGCGAGCGTGTGGCTAAGCGCCTCGGGATCGAGACTCTTCGCGACGCCTCAATGGAAGACCTCGAAGGGATCAAGAGCGACATCACAGCGGAAGACTTCTTCCGTGCCAAATTCGTAATCGAGGAAAAGGAGCGCGTGCTCGCAGTCTGCGACGCACTCGTGGCAGGTGACTACGAGACTGTAGGCAAAAAAATGTATGAGACACACGCCGGACTTTCAAAAGATTATGAAGTGAGCTGTGTGGAACTCGATTTCCTCAACGATGTTGCCAAGGAAATGGGTGTGACCGGATCACGCATAATGGGCGGCGGGTTCGGCGGTTGCACAATCAACCTCCTCCCCAACGACCTTCACGACAAATTCGTAGCGGAAGTGACCGCCCGTTTCAACGAAAAATACGGTCATGAGCCTATGATTTATGACGTAGTCATCTCTGATGGTGCCCGTCTCGTGAAAGAAGCTCCCAAAGCCTGAATTTTAGTGGCGGCTACCGCCAATTAATCTAATTAGGGTTCAAGGAGAAGATAATCATACTCCATGAACCCTAATTTCATAATATATTATCATAATGAAAATTTCAAAACAGACATACCCCTCGTCTCTTGGGGAAATTACTGTTTTCAGAATCGAAAACGCTTCCGGGGCTTCCGTAGAGCTTTCTTCTCTTGGAGCCGGCATCAACGATATAAGTGTCCCTGACAAAGACGGCAAGATTGAAAACGTCACCCTTGCATACGCAAATCCGGCTGATTACATAGCCGACGGTCCTTGCCTCGGCAAAATCCCCGGCAGATACGCAAACCGTATCGCCAAAGGACATCTCGAAGTAGACGGCGTTGAATACAAACTCAACATCAACAATGGTCAAAACGCTCTCCATGGTGGCCCAACCGGTTTTATGAACCGTATCTGGAATGCCGAGGAACTTTCAAACGGCGTGCGATTCACATACCGCTCTGCCGACGGCGAGGAAAATTATCCCGGCAACCTAACAGTAGTTGCGGAATACCGCTGGAGTGAAGACAATGTCCTGACGCTCAACATATCGGCAACTGCCGACAAGCCAACTGTGGTCAATCTTACAAACCACGCTTATTTCAATCTCGACGGAGCCGACAAAGGAAGTGTTCTGGAACACACCATGAAGATCAACGCTTCAAAATGGCTCCGCATAGACGAGACACAGATACCTACCGGTGAACTCGCACCCGTCGAGGAGACTCCGATGGACTTCCGAAAGGAAAAAAAGATCGGTGCAGACATCAAAGCGGATTTCGAGGCTTTGAATATCGGTAAAGGCTACGACCATTGCTGGGTGAACGACGGCTGGGAAAAAGGGAAAATGCTCGGAGAAATAGTAGTTCTCAAGGCACCCAATTCCGGCAGAGTCCTCAGGGTTGGCTCTACACAGCCCGGTGTGCAGATCTACACCGGCAACTGGCTTGCCGGCAGCCCTCTCAACAGATCCGGCAAAAGCTATGAGGATTACGACGGAGTGGCGATAGAGATGCAAGGATTTCCAGATGCTCCAAACAAACCGGAGTTCCCATCCCAGGAACTCCGTCCGGGTGAAGAATACAAGCAGACAATCCGCTTCGCCTTCTCCACAAAATAAATTCTCACTGAAAAAAGCGACATGCTGAGGGTATGTCGGACCAACTCAAGTCAAAAGAACGACGTCATGCCGCTCTTTTGACTTTTTTTTGCAACAACTCAAATCTCAAATCTCTCTACTCACAACTCAAAACTCAAATCTTTTTTGTAATTTTGTAGTATGGATAATAATATTCAAGAGATTCGTCCCGACGTTCTCAACTACGACGATATTCGAAAGATGGTGCCCGCTCTTGAGGGGCGCAAAAGCCTTGTTGACAAAATGCTTCATTTCATCGGAATCGATGAAGTGAACCGTATTCACGGTGACTATTGCGACACCCCGGGAGTGGAGTTCTCTCACCGTCTCGTGAATGAAGAATTCAAGTTCAAACTCCGCATAGACAACCTGCAGACCCTCGCCGGCTTCAAGGAAGGTCCCTTCATAACCGTCAGCAACCATCCGTTTGGCAGTTATGACGGAATACTTCTGCTACATATCGTGGGAGAATTTCGTGAAGACTATAAGGTGATGGTCAACCTGATTCTAAATCAGATTCAGGCGATGAGACCAAATTTCATTGCAGTCGACCCCCTCAAAAGCGATGATCCGGAAAAGAAAAAAATCACCATGCAAGGCATACGTCTTGCCATGAAACATGTGAAGGAGGGACACCCGCTCGGATTCTTTCCTGCCGGGGCAATCTCAAAGCTCGACAAATCGCTCACAATACGTGACCGCCAGTGGCAACCCACAATCATCCGGCTTATCAAGCAGATGCAGGTGCCGGTGATCCCCATTTTCTTCCATGGGCACAATTCTGCGTTCTTCAACATCCTCGGCATGATCGACTGGCGCCTGCGCACGCTACGCCTGCCGAAAGAGGTGTTCCGTATGCGCGGAAAGGAAGTCCACGTCACAATCGGCGACCCGATTTCGGTTGAAGCACAAAACCGATGTGAATCAGTCGAAGCGCTCGGCGATTTCTTAAGGGGCGAAACCTACAAGCTAAAATCTGTTAAATAATGGATGAAGTCACCAAAGCGAAACAACGTTTCTCTATAATCGGGAATTCCCCGGCTCTGCTTGCCGCTATCGAAAGGGCTGTCAAAGTGGCGCCCATAGACCTCTCTGTCCTCGTCTCTGGAGAAAGCGGCAGCGGAAAGGAGTTCTTCCCAAAAATAATACATGCTTTCGGGGCACGCAAGCATAAGAAATATATCGCCGTAAACTGCGGCGCCATACCGGAAGGGACTATCGACAGCGAACTCTTCGGACATGAAAAAGGATCTTTCACCGGCGCAATCAGTGCACGCAAAGGTTATTTCGAAGAGGCTGACGGAGGCACTATTTTCCTTGACGAAGTGGCAGAGCTCCCGCTCACCACTCAGGCAAGGCTACTACGTGTGCTCGAGACGGGAGAATTTCTGAAAGTGGGGTCTTCCAACGTTCAGAAAACAGACATACGCATCGTGGCGGCAACCAATGTCAACCTGCTCAAGGCGGTGGAGAAAGGGAAATTCAGGGAAGATCTGTATTACCGTCTCTCCACAGTGGTCATAAATGTGCCGTCACTTCATGACCGCGGCGAAGATATTCCCCTGCTTGCACGCAAATTTGCAGCGGATTTTTCTGAAAAATACCTCACCTCCCCGATTTCGTTTACAGAAGACGCACGACGTGCCATGATGCTTTATCGTTGGCCGGGCAACGTGCGCCAGCTCAAAAACATTATTGAGCAGCTCGCCCTCTTCGAAGCCGGCACAGAGATCTCACGCCGCACCCTGCTCGAAACCCTTCCTCTCGATCATTCCGCCGCATCCTCCCTTGTAGCCACCAAGCCTGAGGTGAGCTATGAGACCGAGCGCGAGATGCTTTGGCAAATGATCTATTCGCTCCGGAACGATCTGACGGAACTCCGCTCAAAAATAGAGGGGAACACACCGGGACCGTCTCACGCCACCACCCAGTCGCTCATTAAATTCGAGCCCGGGGCAAACGTGAAATATTCTCCCGGGAATGAGGAATCTGCCGGCATTGAAGATGTTGTGGCGGTTCCCACTCTCGAGGATTCCGAACGTGATGCCGTAGCCGCGGCCCTCCGCCGCAACAACGGCAATAAAAAACTTACAGCCCAACAACTCAACATATCCCAACGCACCCTCTACAGAAAGATTCACGAACTCGGTCTTGATCTCGATGGTGCCGCACCCGACAACAACGAAATATGAATCTAAAAGATCTCTCATCTTCATTCCGGTGTGTAGTCCGCGTCTTGCGAGGCATGTCTATGACAAAATATGCAGCAAGTCTGTGCATTGCCTTGATGTGCGTCTCCCTCAACAGCTGCATTCCTTCCTACAAGTTCAACGGATCGGCAATCAATTACGATGTCTATAAAACCATCAATATTTCCGATTTCCCTATACGTGCAGCCCTCGTATATCCTCCTCTCCAACAGACTTTTGAAAATAAACTTCTCGATAATGTCACGCGCCAGACACGTCTGCGGGAGGTGGACGGAAACGCCGATCTTGAAATGACAGGTGAAATAACTGGATACTCTCTCTCCCCGCAATCTGTCGGTACTGACGCTTACGCTACAGAAACTCGACTGACAATAACCGTGAGGGTGAAATATACCGACACAAAAAATCCTGCCAACGATGTGGATCAGAGTTTCTCTGCATACCGACAATTTTCAAGTTCGCTCATGCTGACGGATGTGCAAGACGATCTTTGTAATGAAATATGCGATGAACTTGTAGACCTAATTTTTAACGCAACCCTCGGAAACTGGTAAACCGGCGATTATATCATGACTGAAAAATATCCTTATTTCATATATCCCGACGTTGTCGCCTTGAAAGATTGTCAGGACCCATGCGAAATCATGCGATTGCGCAGGAGAATTGCTGCAAATGTGGGGGATATCCCGTCCCTCAGGCTTATGCTTGGAATGGATCCCGAGGAATTTGCAAGATTCTACCCGGATATGTCGCCGGCAACATTGTCTACGACCGACACCATTGACTCTTTCCTGACTCATTTCGGACAGCCCGACGCACCTGTGTCAAAAGCCACCGCCGAGATAGGGACAGATTATATGGCAGCTGCTGCTGATACGAATGAAATCCCTGTCGGAATGGAGGAATACACATTTGAGCAAGCTGATGCTGGCGATCAGCTTCCCGATGACTCCACAGCCTCTGCCATCGACTCTTTCCTGACAGCCATGGCGCCTAAAAGATCTGATTCTACTCCTCAAGAGAGACCGGAAACCGAACTTGATGCACATATTTGCATAAAAAATCATGATTATCAAAAGGCTTTGGAAATTATTATGCGTCTTCGCTTGAATAATCCGGAAAAAAGTATTTACTTTGCAGACCAAATTCGCTTCTTGAGGAAACTCATCCTCAATCAGGCAAAACAAAACAACGACAACAGCTGATTCAAAAGCTGAATAACACACTAATCAAAATGTATATTTTTCTTTGCATTCTCATCGTGCTCGCATGTCTTTTGCTTATCGGCGCGGTGCTTATCCAGAAATCTAAGGGAGGTGGCCTCGCCTCCGACTATTCTCAGGGCAACCAGTATCTCGGCTATCGTAAGACAACTGATTTCATCGAGAAAGCAACCTGGACCCTCGCTATCGTCATTTGCGTTGTAAGCATCTGTGCTTCTTTCGCTATCAAGACTCCGGTCAACGTTTCAAGCATCGCCCCCGCTCCGGCTGCGACTTCTGCTCCCGCTCCGGCACCTTCAAGTGCTCCCGCGCCAGCTCCTGCAGAAACACCTGCAAACTAAAATTTCAATAAGATACAAACTGTTAAAGCCGCACTCAAAAAGAATGCGGCTTTAACTGCTTACACCTTATTAATTTTGAATGTTGAGGCCGGACTCAGAATTAGATCAATTCAAAATTCAAAATTATTCCTGTTCCAGAATAGCTTTTCCCGAAGAATAGCGGAGAATGTGGAATCTTTACGCCTTATCAGCTTTGTGACAAAACCGGCACGCTTAACCCATACTTTTTCTCCGGATTCCATGAGATACGACCGGTCGTCAAGACTCAGTCGGAATCTTCCGGTGCGGCTCTCCGCTGTAAGTTCAAGCTCAGAATCCCCCCCTACCACGAGAGGGCGCACAGTCAAGGTGTGTGGCGCCACCGGCGCAAGCGTCATGCAATCTATGGTCGGCTCTAAAATCGGCCCACCCGCCGACAGGTTATAGCCGGTGCTTCCCGTAGGCGTTGATACAATAAGTCCATCACACCTGTAATTGGCAAGGAAATGTCCGTTGATATCTGTTTTAACCGTGATCATCGACGAAGACTCCTCTTTAATCATCGCGACCTCATTCAAGGCATAATGCCAGCATTCGTCAGGGAACACGGAACTTTGCACCCAAAGCACCATCCTCCGCTCTATAATCACATCGCCGCGGCATATCTCCCCAATCACCTCTCCAACTTCCTCCAGGCTGCAGCTTGCCAGAAAACCAAGATGACCCGTATTCACTCCTAAAACAGGGATTTCCCGTTTCCCTACCCAGCGTGCAGCGCGCAAGAAAGTTCCGTCGCCACCTATACTTATGACCAGACCCGTGTCTTCCGGCAATTCATCGATAATCTCCGCGCCACACAGATCGATATTATTATCGTTCAAATAGCCTGCAAACTTAGAATGGACTGTAACGTTGAAACCCAATCCTGAAAGGAGCGAAAACAATGCGGCAAGTTCCTTAAGATAAGGCTCCTGCCGTCGGCTTCCATATATTGCGACTCTGTTTGTCATGTGTCATGTGTCAGTTTGGATGTGCTCGCTTCACTCGCACCACACTCAAGATCAGTAACAATTTTGAATTATCGGCAATTATCATCGCCTCCTATCCCTAAACATTGAGCAACGCCTGCAATGCCATCAATCTTTCTGTAGCAATCTCCGCATCCCTCATACCGTCGGATGAACCGTGGGCTTCAACCACCTTGAAATCATAACGTTCAAGGCTTCTCACTGCCGCAGACGGGTCCGAATGCCTCAGCCGGAGAGTCACGCGGATTCTACCGTCGGCAGATGGTGTGGAAAGAAGATCCACAAGATGAGCGTCGCTGTCTTCCACAGCATGCGCCAAAACGCTGGCACTATAATCTTCCGGACGACATTCCACCGTCACCTCACTGCAGTCATCCCTTGCGGCGATCATGCGTGCCAGACCTTCAAGCATCGAGGTCTGATCCACGACGCCCAAAGATGTAGTGCCGTCGTTCACCCCCACTTCCCTTCCGGGGGTGTCGAGAAGACGCGGCAACAATTCCAGCAACGGCATATCCGCCTCTACGATACGGCGGGGTTTTCTCTCCGCCACCGTCTTCCCGGGTGATAAAATTTCTTTTGCTGTCATAACCGTGTCCTTTATTCTTTATATTTCGTATTCAATCGGCGTGAAGTCCTTTTTAACGGGCATTAAACTCTTGGCTCCAACTTTAATTATTATTTTAACGTCTTAGCCTTACTTTTTCTTTGTGTTAATTCCCTTTTTTTATACTTTTGTAGTTTAAATGAGCGATCCAAAACTTTCTACCTGTTTGAAAGGTTTAATCTTTTGGGATCACCCTGAAAACCTTTACTGTGGGGTCAAAGTTACAAATTTTGTGCCGAATTTCATTAATTCAACATAAAAATTTGCGGCTTCAAATCCCATTACCATTTCAATCCACACATTATCAACGTCTAAAATATCTGACAATGACCCGCTTGAGCGTTAACATCAATAAAGTTGCCACATTGCGCAACGCACGCGGTGAGAACGTGCCCGATGTAGTTAAATTTGCCATCGATTGTGAAAAACTCGGGGCACAGGGAATCACTGTTCATCCACGACCGGATGAGAGACATATTACCCATGCCGACGTCTACGCACTTAAACAGGTTGTAACAACCGAGTTTAACATTGAAGGATATCCTGCACCTGAGTTTATTGATCTTGTGACGGAGGTCCGCCCGGCACAGGTGACTCTCGTTCCCGACGCACCGTCAGCCTTGACTTCAAACGCAGGTTGGGATGTGATTGCCAATGCAGATTTCTTACGCGACATCTGCGCCCGTCTCTCAAAGGCGGGTATAAGAAGTTCTATATTCGTGGATGCAGACCCTGATCAGGTGCGCAAAGCCGCTGAAGTGGGGGCAAAACGCGTAGAACTTTACACCAAACCATACGCCGACAACTATTCAATAGACCGTGAGGCAGCCGTAGCTCCTTTCGTCAAGGCATCACAGACGGCACTTGAGATAGGAATCGGATTGAATGCCGGCCACGACCTCAACCTCGAAAACCTCGAATTTTTCCACAAATCCCTTCCCCATCTTGACGAAGTCAGCATCGGACACGCCATAATCTCCGATGCCCTCTACCTCGGCATCGGGGAAACAATACGCCAATATCTCAACTGCCTCAAGAATTGCTAATCCCTGATTGCTTCAAGTCTTGAGTGTGGTGCAGAACGAAGTGAGCGCATCACCATAAGCTATAAACCATAAACCACAACCCCAAAATATGACTGAACTTTCTTTCTGGTCGCTCGTAATGGACGGCGGCTATATCATGATTCCACTTGCGGTGCTGCTTCTCGTCAGCATCTATATATTTATCGAGAGATGCTTAGCCCTCCACCGCGCCTCAAAAAGCGACGACACATTCATGAAGCGTATCCGCGACTACATAATGGAGGGCGATATAGAAAACGCTGAAAACCTTTGCAAACGCACCGACACACCATACGCACGGCTCATCCTTAAAGGCGTGAAACGCATAGGACGCCCTATGAACGATGTCCTCGTGGCTATCGAAAACACCGGAAACATCGAGGTGGCAAACCTCACGAAAGGGTTCACTTGGCTATCAACCACAGCCGCAGGCGCCCCAATGCTTGGGTTCCTGGGCACTGTGACCGGTATGATCGAGGCATTCTTCGCCCTTGCCAACGCCGGAACCGCTGCCAACATCACCGTCCTTTCTTCCGGTATCTATCAGGCTCTCGTCACTACGGTTGCAGGTCTCGTGGTCGGTATCGCCGCCCTC
Source organism: uncultured Porphyromonadaceae bacterium (assembly GCA_947073495.1). Taxonomy (GTDB): domain Bacteria; phylum Bacteroidota; class Bacteroidia; order Bacteroidales; family Muribaculaceae; genus Lepagella. The sequence goes on along the minus strand of CAMTMX010000089.1, from coordinate 4,038 downwards.
TTTGCCTACAACTTCCTTGTCTCACGCGTGAACCGCATCATGAACTCCCTGGAGGCAAAGACAATGGAATTCATGGACCTCCTCAACGAACCCGCCTGACAACTCTCATTGGTAATTAGCAATGAGTAATTAGCAATGAGTAATTCAACTTACAAATTGCCAATCACTAACTACTAATTACTAATTACTAATTCCAAATTAACAAAGAGATGGCATTAAAGAAACCTTTCCAGACTCTCGATACATTCTCCATGTCGTCGATGACAGACGTGATCTTCCTCCTGCTCATCTTCTTCATGGTGACCTCTACCCTCATATTCCCGGCGGCTATCGACGTCAACCTCCCTCAGAGCAGCGAACAGACTTCGCTGAAACCCGTTACGGAGGTTTATATTGATGCCGATTCCAAACTTTACCTCGTGGCTGACCGCAACGACTCGATCGAAGAAAACTCCACGGCTCGTGCAGTGACCCGCGACGAACTCCTCGCCAACCTGATGCTCATACAGCGTCAGGATTCTCTGCGTGCCGTGGCTCTATATGCCGACAGCACCGTGGCTTACGCCCGTGTGATCGAGGTGCTCGACCTTGCCGCCCGCAACAATCTAAGGCTCGTACTCGCAACCCGTAGCTCTCAGAAATGAAAAGATATGACAAAGACCGCGCGATAGCCGCGTTCCTCACTTTTCTCGTGGCTCTGGCGATTCTGCTCACCCTCTTCTTCGGCGGAATCTCCTGGGACCGTCAGGCTCTTGCAGAAGCTTCAACTCCCGAAATCATGGATGAGGAAGTATTCATCGAGCCGGAACTTGTGGAACTCGGTGAAGAAAATGCGGTGAATAATGATAAACCCGCCCCGGCTATGAAAGGGGAGCCTGATCCCGCTCCCGAAGACAAGGCGGAAATTATTGAACCGGGTCCCAAGCCCGAACCTGCTCCCCCGAAACCGAAACTGAACACACAGAAGAAGGAGAGCAAGATGAAAGTGGACGAGCCTTCCCAGACTGATAAGGAGCGTCAGAAAGCAACCAGTTCCGTAGCGAATAAATTCTCTCACAAAAACGGGGCTGTGGAAGGCACTGACAAAGGCACGTCGGGAGCCGGAGGCACCGGTGTCGGCGTGAGCGGCAACGCCCACGGTCGCTCATTCATCAGCTGTCCGAAACCGGATGTGGCTCTGCGCCACAAGACCATTGTGACAGTCAACGTGGTGATAGATGCGGAAGGTAAAGTGGTTGAGGCAACGGCAAAGGGAAGTGCCGACGCCTCTATACGCCGCAAATGTGAGGCGGCTGCGCGTCAGGCACGGTGGTCGGCAAAAAAGGGTGCCACCTCGACACGCGGATCCATCACCTTCACCATCACACCCCGTTAACCCCTCCCCTTTCTATGAAAGTTACGGACCCTTATTGTGTAATCTTATCCGAAATGGATAAAAAATATATTCGGGGAGAGTATCGGGAATGAATCCATGGACACGATAATCCGTATGCTTTAGGGGCAATAATTGACTAAAAAACTGCAGAAAGTGTGCGGTTTTTAGTGCGGGAAGTAAAAACCGCACTAAAACCGCACACTTTTCGTGCACTTTTATGCCATACTTTCCCTAATTTCGCAACGAATCCTCATGAATTCAATTTTTAATTCAATCTAACCATTATGAAAATTCCATTTTTAGTACTCGTTTTTGCAGCCATGCTTTTTTCACCGCTACAATCTTGCGGCAACGACGATCAACCGGATTTCAGACCCGTTGAAGAATACCGACCCTATAACAGTAACGATAGCGCGGCATTCTGCGAAATCATGAAAACCGCCTTCGGGCCCAATCTTGATAAAGTTTGCGACTACTACAAGATGAAACTCGACAGCATCCCCTCCTGGCCGTCGGGTACGCCTCAATGGCAATGGTTTGACGACATAAAAGAGTATCGTATCACTCAGTTATATATTAACTCAGCTCCTACCGACCCATTCTCCTTCTATCCGCCGGATGAAGATAACCCGGAGTTTGGTAAACTTTCCGACAGCATTTGGGATCTGGACAGTCTGAGAACCCTAAGAGTTTATGGAGGCTTGTTTCATGGTGATATCCCATCAAGTAACGGAAAAGGTAAAAAAATGTCTTTCATCAACATAGAACAAACCAATATATCATCGATTCCTTTGGATATTTTCACTCTTCCTGAACTGGGGTTTCTTGCAGTTAGTAGTAATCCTCGTCTAAAAAGACTCCCCAAAGGGTATGAAAGCCTTCCACCTGATGACCGAGAGGAACCGGCGGTTTATCTGTTTCAGTATAACGGATTTTCGGGGAAATGCCCGGGCAATCTTACAAGGCAAATGAATTTTGCAGGTAACAATTATGATTCGGTAGACTGGTCGGAATGGGAAACCATCGATTTCTCTTCAAAAATTTTGAAAGATCAGATGGGACCATTCTTATATTACAATAAAATAAAGGGTACATTCCCTGAAAAATTATTGAATGATACAATTGCAATCTTGTATATAAATACATGTCTTTCACCACAGGATGAAGGATATGGTATATCCGGTATACCCTCTCAGGAAGAGATAATCAAAATGAGAACGGATTTCAAGAAAAATCATCCGGAATTTATAGATCATCTTTTGTAATTTATATTTCTGTTAATAAATATTTTACATAACCAAAACATATTGACATGAACAAATGATTTATTATTCCTGCGATAAGTGCTTTGGCTCTTATCTCGACTGCATGTTCGGACGAAATCCCGGATTCTTCTCTTCAAAATAATAAGAGAAGTAATGAGGTAAATAATGATGTTCCTGCAACGCGGGCTCAAACTTCATACTCAGACTTATCAAATAATTGGGAAAATATGGAAAAGGTAGTGAGTCTTTCGGGAAAGGAATATCAATTACCATGGAGTACCTCTACTTCATTTTTTTCAAATGATTATCTCCAAGATATGAAAAAGGAGGATGGTTGGGTAATACTTAAACATTCGTATGGTGAAGTCCATTATGAAAACAGCTATGCCAATTATATAGCCTTGTATAATCAGGCATCCGGAGACTTAAAGATTTATATTGAACCTGACCGTGACATACAGCCCTCGACCCATAACATGGCGACATGGTCTGTATATTGTAACAATCCCCAGGGTTGGTTCAATAGCCTAAATGAAATTTCGTTGCCGTCTTCATATCAATTCAAGAATTCATTCAAATGGGAAACATCGGTGATTCCCAACGACAATGCCTCTTATCTTGTTAATGGATGGAATGTAATCACTATTCCATGCTTGGCGTACGATCCCAATGCTGGTGTAGATAATAGTATCGAGATACAATCATATGGTTATACCATAAGTTTAGTTGAACTTCTTGGAGAGACTAATGGAGAGGCGAACGGAAAGATTATATCCAAGGGAACAAAAAATCCGACAACAGGCTTACAATCTTCCATAGCCTCTTATACAGGAGATGCTGCCAAGAAATGGGCCGGAGATGTATTGGGAGTAAAAGAAAATAGCGGCACAAAAAGTATTACCGGTTTAGTGGCTGTGGGAGTTGGAGCGCTGGTTAAGGCTGGTGTTGGAAAAATCCTTAACAGTTTCTTTGGTAAGTTTTCAAAACCAACCTATTCGGAACAGAACGTAAGGTTGAGCCTTCAAGCAACAACTTCAACAAAAGGTAAATTTACAACTGCGATGCCGACAAAGTTCCCCGCCTTGGAATTCAAAATCGGGAAGAATACTACCGGTATAGAACTTGGTGCATGGAACCTCAGGGAAAACCCTATTATCTATATGCATCCTGTGGGCGTAATCAACAACAGCTTCAACGGTATCCAGACAGATGAGGCGCAGTACCGTTTCACTGCGTCAGGCAAATCGAAGGTAGACTTAGTTATAAATCCTCAGCTCATGCCACATATTATTGCTTATGAGGTGGAATGTGTACCGGTTTCGTATTCAACTAATAATAATGCCAGCAAACTTCCCCAGATTCCGGTATCCGATTATCAATACACTGATTTCGGTTCTT
>CAMTMX010000088.1 GCA_947073495.1 uncultured Porphyromonadaceae bacterium | reverse complement strand
GGAGTTATGGGGTTCCATAATGACTGAATAAATATCATAAAGATGCCGACAAAGACCTCAATAACAAGACAAAATAATTTTAAACAGGTTCTTAAATAAAGCAATAAAGTTATTCAGGCTATTTTGAGACATGAATGATAGAAAGGTTATTCTCATAAGCACCTTCGATAAATAAATGTGCATATGATTGGCTTATAGTGCGAGCGAGATATGAAGTCGTGAAGATGGAATTATGGGGTTCCACTACGACTGATAAACGGCTTTATAGGTTGACGCGATAAGTGGCTGACATTTTTTCATTGATTTTTCGCAGGTACTGAATGATTATTCAAAAGTGATTTTGTCTAACAAGGAAATCTAATTATAACAGATTTATCCGAATCGTCTTTAATTTTCACTTGAGACATTAGAATTATTACCATTATTATCGAACAACATTGTATCTGATTTGTTAAAAACATAGAAAATCATATAAAACATCGAGTTATGAGCAGAGATAATAATTATGGCAACATGCCCAAAGGTGGGCGTCTTGTCTTTGGTATATTCATGGTTATAGTATATGTTGCTGTCGGATTGTTGTTCATATTCGACGTATTCAACATCGACAACACGGCTGTCAGTGCCACAGTAGGTGGAATATTATGTGCCTACGGAGTATGGAGGGGCTATCGTCTCTACAAAGGCATATAGTACATTCCATATTAATTAAAGGACTTGACTATGAATTTATTGAAATTAAATAAAAGCGCATCTTCTCTTCTCCTGACGGCATTCTTCATCGGGGCAGTAAGCTGCACACCTGTTAAACGTGGTGAATATGCTGCGGGAAGCGCTACTATATTTTGTGACGACGGCTTTAAAAATATTCTTGATGAGGAAATAGAAGTGTTTGAATACACCTATCCCGAATCTTCAATAATTCCATTATATGTTAGTGAAGGCGAAGCCCTCGACACTCTTCTTGCAGATGGCACTCAAGCCATCGTCACGACACGACAGCTCACAAAAGAGCAAATTGACTATATGAAAGCAAAACATAAAAGAGTGGTACGGCAGAATTGTATCGCTGTTGATGCCGTAGCTTTAATAGTCAATAAAAAAAATCCGGTTTCAGCATTATCAATGACCGAAATTGGTGACATTCTTAATGGAAAGATAACCAAATGGAATCAACTTGCTGGAAACGACACAACCGCCATTAAACTTGTGTTTGATAATGCCGAGTCTTCTACTGTTTCGTTCATGAGAGACACATTCTTGCCGGAAGGACAGAAAATCACCGACAAGACAAACTCATTCGCACAGAAAAATAATGCCGAGGTGTTTGACATTGTCAAAACAGATCCGGATGCACTTGGAGTTATAAGCGTGAGCTGGCTCGGTGACGACCTTAGTGTAGCAAAGAAAGTGCCTATGGATAAAAGAATGGAAGACTATAAAAACGAGACTGATACCGTTGCGACTAATCTCACTTCGGAAGTCAACATTCTTAAAGTGAGCAATCCAAATGAAAAAAACGATTTCAGCGTAGTATCTTACAAACCATATCAGGCATATATATATTCCGGGGAATACCCTTTGGTGAGGAAAGTGTATATGATATCGACGGCAAGTAATTCTACTGTTCTACACAGTTTTTATGTGTTTGTTACAGGATTTGTAGGACAAAAGATTATAACAAAAACCGGCATCCTGCCATATCACATGAATCCAAGGGTTGTTGAAGTGAAATAATAGCTAAAAAAAAACATGAAATCCTCCACATAATACAACTATGTGGAGGATTTTTGTTAAAGAATATTTATTCGCCTAAAATTTATGTATTTTTTAAGAAATATATTCATATAAATTCGTTTGAAGTAAGGATACAACAATTTTTTTTATTAATTTTGTGTGTTACTTTTTCCAAAATTCAGCAATCAAAATAATAAAATTCTCATACATGAAATTAAAATTCATTTTCGCTTCAGCTCTTATCGCTGCAGCAGCTATCCCCTCAATGGCTCAGACACACGTGGAGGGAGAGGAGTATTACAAGGCAGATCAGATTGCAAATGCCAAGGAGCTTCTTAACAGAAACATGAACAATGCGGGCACTGACAAAGCTGTCAGCAATTATTATTTGGGTCTTATAGCACTTGAAGAAGGCAATAAATCAGAGGCTCAAAATTACTTCAACGCAGGTGTAAGCGCCAATCCGGAATACGCCTACAATTATGTTGGTCTTGGCTATGTTGCCCTTCTCAATGGCGACAAATCTGCAGCAGAAAAACAATTTAAAGAGGCAGAAAGCAAAGAGAAAAAGAGCCCGTCGCTAAATATCGCTATTGCAAGGGCATATTACGGCGCTGATCCTGCTGTGTATATTAAAGAGATTGAAAAGAGAATCGAAAAGGCTCGCAAAGCCGATATGAAAAATGCCGATATCTATCTTTTCGAAGGAGACCGTAAGAAAGATGTCAAGGATTATGGCGGTGCCGCCGGTCAGTATGAAATGGCTGTCAACTATGACCCGAATGCTACAGAGGCATACGTGAAATATGCAAACCTCTTCACAATGGTCAATCCGCAGTATGCAATCGACATGCTCAACAAATTGCTCAGCGTGAACCCGACATCTGCACTTGCACAGAGAGAACTTGCGAATGCATATTATAATGCTGAAAAGTTCACCGAAGCAGCAAACGAATATGGTAAATATGTTAAAAATCCCAACCATTTCAAACAAGATGAAGACCGTTATGCCTTCCTTCTTTTCTATGGTGGCGATTATCAGAAAGGATATGACTACTCAACAGCCCTTCTTCAGGCAAATCCTTCCAACTTCACGGCTCAGCGTTACCAATTTATGAATGCTGCCCAGATCAAGGATATGCAAGACAAGCTTCTTCCTATGGCAGAAGCGCTCATGGCTGCAAAGAAAGCGAATCCGAGCAATAAGTTCGCTCCTATCGACTACATCCTGATTGCATCTGAGTTTAACAATGCAAAGCGTCCACAGGAAGCTGAACAGATTCTTAAGGAAGCTATCCAGGAAATGCCTGACAATCGTGAGTTCTACAAACAGCTCGCTCTTACCTATGTTGAAGAAAACAATCTCTCCAAAGCGTCAGAGGCTTATGAAGGTTACATTCAGCATTCTGAGAAACCCGGCTATAATGACTTCATCCAACAGGCTACCTTCGCATTCTATGCAGGTGTAGAAAACAAGACCGAAGATCCCGCCACTGCAGAAAAATACTATGCAATGGCACAAGACTACGCAAATAAGGCTGCCGAGATATTGCCGGACAACTATAAGCCTAAAAAATTTGAAGGCGATATAGCCATGCAGAAAGCTACTGAAGAAAATGTCGCTTCCGTAGCCGTGCCTTACTACACTGAGGCAATCAAACTTCTTGAGGCAAGTAAAGACCCTTCACGTTATGCTACAGATGCAAAGACAATGTATAACTATATGGGCAACTACTATCTTGACCAAAAAGATGTAGAAAACGCAAAGGTGTATTTCAACAAGTATCTCGAACTTGATCCAAACAACGAGCAATATCGTAAATTTGTTGAAGGTTTGAAATAATTAGCCCCACGCAGGATTTATCTTTTAGTGACATGATACAAAAAGATCCGTCAATCATTTGGTTGGCGGATTTTTTTTGCATACATTCATAATTATTAGTAAATTTGCATCAACATTTGGAATAATCTAAAGCCATGGCATTCCTTTCTTTTACAAGAAGGGATGTCATTGCCTATATTTTTATCTTATATGGCTGAAATCATACGTATTAAGAAAGGTCTTGACATTCCGTTGTCTGGAAATCCTTCCTCTGAGGTTACGGCTGACAAAAAAACCACAACTTTTGCTGTTTGCCCTGATGATTTTCCTGGGCACGTATGGAAAGCGGTTGTCAAACCCGGCGACTTCGTCTATGCAGGCGACCCGCTGCTCAAAGACAAGGCTACACAAAAAATTGTGATAGCAGCTCCTGTCAGCGGACTTATTGACGAAGTGAGACGAGGAGAACGCCGACACATCGAATTTGTCAGTATCAACAGAGATCCGGAAAAATCCATAAACAAAAGGCAAAGACCATCAAATGAGGATGAATTAAAAACTCTTATCCTTGAATCCGGGCTATGGGCTATGATGCGTCAACGTCCTTATGATATTGTACCGGATCCGGAAACCGTCCCTCGCGACATTTTCGTCACAGCTTTCGATTCTGCCCCACTTGCAGGAGAATTACTGACAGACTCATTGTCACAATGGCTTGAAAAGGGACTTGAAACTCTTGCGTCTCTTACTAAGGGCAAGGTCTTTCTTGGCGTGCGTGCCGGATCGGGCATAACGTCCAAAGCAGCGGAAGTCTATGAATTTGAAGGCCCTCACCCATCCGGAAATGTAGGTACTCAAATTGCAGCCATAAATCCGGTCAACAAAGGGGAAACAGTCTGGGCTCTTGACGCAGTCACTGCCGCAAAAATAGGCAAGCTCTGTGAAACTGGAGAATTAGACTACACCACAACAGTGGCTCTTACCGGACCTGAGATAAAAAATCCAAGAATGGTCAGCACGTTTATCGGAGCTTCCGTCTCAACTCTTCTTGATGGTGAATTAAAAACTCAACATGATGTGAGGATTATTTCTGGTAATGTCCTTACGGGCGTTAAAGTCAATAAAGAAGGGTTCTTGCATTTCCCCTATCGCCAGATAACCGTGATAAATGAAGGGGCCGAAGCTGATGAATTTATGGGATGGGCTTCAATGAGTCCTAAAAAGTTTAGTGTGAAACGCTCGTTCCCCGCCTTCCTTCGCGGATTGTCTAAACCATTTGATTTTGATGCAAGAATCAAAGGTGGTCATCGTGCCATGATTCTAAGCGGAGAATACGACAAGGTCTTCCCGTTTGATATCTATCCGGAATATCTTATTAAAGCGATAATTGCCGGCGATATCGACAGAATGGAGAAGCTGGGTATTTATGAGGTGGCACCGGAAGATTTCGCTCTTCCTGAATTTGTAGACACTTCAAAAATAGAGCTCCAAAAAATTGTCAGGGAAGGTCTTGACAATCTTCGTAAGGAACTCTCTTGACAAAAGAGACTGGTTTTGAGTTTCAACACCAAATTATTTTCAAACTGAAAAATGAAAGGATTAAAGAAAAAAATCGACAGTGTGAAACCACAATTCGAAAAAGGAGGCAAATTTTCTAAATTGCATTCCGTTTTCGATGGTTTCTACACTTTCCTTTTCACCCCAAACGAGACCTCTCGGTCCGGTGTGCATATCCATGATAGCAACGATTCAAAACGAACCATGATAATGGTTGTTATCGCGCTTTTGCCATGCTGCCTGTTTGGAATGTGGAACGTGGGACTACAGCACGCCCTTGCCATCGGCGACACCAATCATGATTTGTTCCATCTGTTTTTCTATGGTTTTTGGGCGGTTCTTCCTCAGATTTTGACTGCCTACATCGTAGGACTCGGAATCGAATTTATCGTTGCACAGATCCGCGGACACGAAATCCAGGAAGGATTTCTTGTATCTGGAATTTTGATTCCTATGATATGTCCGGTTTCCACCCCCTGTTGGATGCTCGCTGTGGCAGTCGCTTTCGCGGTTGTCTTTGCTAAAGAAGTATTCGGAGGAACAGGCTATAATTTCCTTAACGTCGCTCTTGTGACACGAGCATTCCTTTTCTTCGCATATCCGTCGAAGATGAGTGGGGACAATGTGTTTGTCTCGGTCGGCGACGCAGCCGCTGTCGACGGCTTTTCCGGAGCCACCCCTCTTGGTCAGCTTGCTGCATCATCGGGTCCTGCCGAGGTGCTTGGCGTGACTGGCAACCCACTCTCATACGCAGATATGTTCTTTGGAATGTATCCCGGATCATGGGGTGAGACTTCCACATTCTGCATACTCATAGGCCTCGTGATTCTTCTTGCCACCAGCATAGCATCATGGAGAATCGTTTTCTCCGGAGTTGTTGGCGGCGTCTTAATGTCGCTTCTTGCACACAATTTTGCCACGCCTCTCTACCCGGTGACTTACCTCACTCCTATCGAACAGCTTTCTCTCGGTGGATTTGCTTTTGCAATTGTCTTCATGGCAACCGACCCCGTGACTGCGTGCAGAACTAATATCGGCAAATACATCTACGGATTCCTCATCGGAGCTGTTGCAATCATTATACGTTGCTACAACACTGGTTATCCTGAGGGCGCAATGCTTGCCGTGCTTCTAATGAACTGCTTTGCCCCGCTTATCGACTATTGCGTGGTCAACGCGAATATCAACCGTCGTCTGAAACGCGCAGCTGTAAAGAACTAAAAACACTCCCGCAATTATGAATAGACAAAGCAATTTATATACCATCATCTACTCCACTATACTTGTGATAGTAGTGGGAGTGGTTCTTTCTGTGGTCTATCAGGCATTACGTCCCCAGCAGTTGGAGAATATGGCGAATGATACAAAACGACAGATTCTCGCGTCTGCCCGAATCATTCCTTCAGGAGACCAGACAATATCCGATCTTTATTCTTCCCATATTAAAGATTCTTACATCGTCGATAGCAAGGGACAAAAGATTGATTCTGATAAGGATCCATTCGAAATAAACGTGGCGCTCGAAGTAAAGAAACCTGCAGACGAACGTCTCCTCCCGGTATTTGAATGCACCACCGACAACGGGCTTAAATATATAGTCCCTGTTTATGGCGCCGGACTTTGGGGGCCCATCTGGGGTTATCTCGCCTTCGACAGTAACGGCGACACTATCTATGGTGCATATTTCGCACATCAGGGTGAAACCCCGGGACTCGGTGCGGAAATTGAGAAACCTCAGTTCTGCGATCAGTTTGAAGGAAAGGATATCTTTTCAAAATCAGGTGAGTTCATTTCCGTGTCAGTTGTAAAGGTCGGGAAAGAACCTGCCGACAAAGCCTGGGTACATGCCATCAGCGGCGGCACTATCACCAGTCAGGGTGTAGAGAAAATGCTCCTTAATTCCTTGGAGCCTTATTCTGCATTTTTCCTGAATTTAAAAGCCGGCACTCCTGAAACCGACATGACGGTTTCTGAGCCTGTACCAACTTTCGAATCGACTGAAACAGCCGAGGTAGAACTTAATTCTGTTGAACCATAAGATTCCCAGATTATGAACGTAAATAAATCTTTACTCCCTCTCATAAATCCTCTATCGAAAGATAATCCGGTCATTGTTCAGGTGCTGGGAATCTGTTCGGCGCTTGCTGTGACCGCCAAACTCGAACCGGCATTGGTGATGACAATATCTGTCACAGCCGTGCTTGCGCTTGCAAACGTGATCATCTCCTTGCTACGCAACACCATCCCCACATCCATCCGAATAATAGTTCAGCTTGTTGTAGTTGCCGCCCTTGTGGTTATCGTTGACCAGGTGCTTAAAGCCTGGAACTATGAGGTGAGCAAAGCCCTCTCAGTGTTTATCGGGCTTATCATCACAAACTGTATCATCATGGGGCGTCTTGAAGCTTTCGCGATGAGCAACCGCCCGTGGGCTTCTTTCCTCGACGGTATCGGCAACGGTCTTGGCTACGGAATCATTCTTGTAATCGTGGCATTCTTCCGCGAACTCCTTGGAAGCGGCACGCTTTTCGGATGTCAAGTGATTCCACAATGGTGCTATGAACATGGATATCAGAACAACGGCATGATGATTTTGCCTCCAATGGCTCTGATCACTGTGGCATGCATCATTTGGGTTCACCGCTCTCGCAACAAAGATCTTCAGGAATAATTCCGTATCTCTAATCACTGGATAACGTTTATTTAAGTTATGGAAAATCTAAATTTGTTCATTCGGTCGATCTTTGTCGACAACATGATATTCGCATACTTCCTCGGCATGTGTTCATTCCTTGCCGTTTCGAAGAATGTCAAGACTGCGTTCGGACTCGGTGTGGCTGTAAGTTTCGTACTTATCATAGCTCTCCCCGTCACATGGTGCATAAACCAGTATATACTTGTCCCCGGCGCACTCAGTTGGCTCGGTGAAGAATATGCGGAAACGGATTTGAGCTTCCTCGGTCTGATCATGTTCATATCCGTGATAGCGGCATTGGTTCAGATTCTTGAGATGGCGATCGAGAAGTATTCTCCGTCACTATACTCATCTCTTGGTATCTTCCTGCCTCTTATTGCTGTAAACTGCGCTATTCTCGGTGCTGTTCTCTTCATGCAGCAGCGTGAATTCACTAATGCATGGACAGCAACTGTCTATGGTGCAGGATCTGGCATAGGGTGGCTTCTTGCCATCACATGTCTCGCAGCTATCCGCGAACGCCTGGCTTACAGCCAGATTCCCGCACCTCTACGTGGTATTGGCATCACTTTCATAATCACCGGTCTCATGGGAATCGCTTTCATGAGCTTCCTTGGAATTAAACTTTAACACCGCCTGATTGCTCCGGTATTTTCGGAGTGAAGGTAATTAACAACTATTTCAATATGTCATTACTTAATATGATCCACTGGAATTCAGTAATCGTGGCGGCGTTGATTTTCTTTGTCATCGTCCTCGTGCTGGTGGTGATCCTCCTCGCTGCAAAACGCTTTCTCGTAGCTTCAGGAGAGGTGACTATAAATATCAACGATGGGAAAAAGACCGTGACCGCCGCCAGCGGAAAATCGCTCCTTGCAACTCTCGCCGACGGAGGTGTGCACCTTTCTTCGGCATGCGGCGGTAAAGGAAGCTGTGGTCAATGTAAAGTTCAGGTCACTGAAGGGGGCGGAGATATGCTACCCACAGAGGCAGTGCACTTCACTCGCAAACAAATGAAAGACCACTGGCGTCTGGGATGCCAGGTGAAAGTCAAGAATGATATGGACATTCACCTTGACGAGGCTGCGCTTGATGTGAAAGAATGGGAATGTGAGGTTATATCAAATAAGAATGTGGCCACATTCATCAAAGAATTTATTGTGCAGCTTCCAAAGGGCGAGCACATGAACTTTATTCCCGGTTCTTATGCCCAGATAAGAATCCCGAAATATGATATGACCTATGATGGAGACATCGACAAGAGTCTTATCACAGATGAATATCTTCCCGCTTGGGAAAAATTCGGGCTGTTCTCACTCAAGGCTAAGAACACGGAAGAAACCGTACGCGCCTATTCAATGGCAAACTATCCTGAAGAAGGAGACCGCATAATGCTTACAGTGCGTATAGCCACTCCCCCGTTCAAGCCGAAACCTCAGGTCGGATTTCAGGATGTGCCTTGCGGTATAGCTTCATCTTATATCTTCTCGCTAAAACCCGGCGACAAGGTTATGATGAGCGGTCCTTATGGAGATTTCCATCCAATTGTCGATTCAAAAGCTGAAATGATTTGGGTAGGCGGTGGCGCAGGTATGGCACCCCTACGCGCTCAGATCATGTGGATGACAAAGACACTCCACACTACCGACCGCAAGATGCACTATTTCTATGGAGCCCGTGCACTCAACGAGGTCTTCTATCTGCAAGACTTCCTGCAGCTTGAGAAAGACTTCCCCAACTTCAAGTTCCATCTTGCCCTTGACCGTCCGGATCCCGCTGCTGATGCAGCCGGTGTGAAATACACTGCCGGATTCGTTCATCAGGTGATGTATGAAACCTATCTGAAAGACCACGAAGCTCCCGAAGACATTGAATACTACATGTGCGGTCCGGGTCCGATGAGTAATGCTGTAAACAATATGCTCTACAACCTTGGAGTGGAACCTGAATCCATCCACTACGACAACTTCGGAGGATAATTTCTATTTCTTCATAAAATCACTCTCTTATATGGGTGGAAATCTCAAAATAAATTTGCAGATTTCCACCCATATCATTACCTTTGCAATATCAATAGCCGTAATTATAAACGGCATACATTCTCAATAAATCTATTCATCTGAAAACACGCTTATCATCATGCAGAGAGACAACGTTATCTTTGACATTATCGACCGCGAGCATCTTCGCCAACGTCGTGGAATCGAGCTTATCGCCAGTGAAAACTTCGTAAGCGACGAAGTGATGCGCGCAATGGGTTCTTGTCTTACCAACAAATATGCTGAAGGATATCCCGCACATCGCTACTACGGCGGTTGCCAGATAGTAGACGAGGCAGAAAACATCGCCATCGATCGAGCTAAAAAACTATTTGGTGCAGAATGGGCAAATGTTCAGCCACACAGCGGTGCGCAGGCTAACATGGCGGTATTCATGGCTTGCCTCCAGCCCGGCGACACTTTCATGGGTATGGATCTTAGCCACGGCGGTCACCTCAGCCATGGCAGCCCGGTCAATTTCTCAGGTCTTCACTTCAGACCTATCAGCTATACCGTTTGTCCGAACACGGGTCGTGTGAACTATGAAGAGATGGAAGAGAAAGCACGTGCAGAACGTCCGAAACTCATCATTGCAGGAGCAAGCGCATACAGCCGTGATTGGGACTATGCACGTATCCGTAAGCTCGCTGACGAAATCGGAGCGATATTCATGGTAGACATGGCTCATCCCGCCGGTCTTATAGCTGCCGGTCTTCTTGAAAACCCCGTGAAGCATGCTCACATTGTGACCACCACAACCCACAAGACACTACGTGGTCCGCGTGGCGGTCTTATCCTTATGGGTAAGGATTTCGACAACCCATGGGGCAAAAAGACTCCGAAAGGTGAAATCAAAAAAATGTCTGCGCTTCTCGACTCTGCCGTATTCCCCGGCGTTCAAGGTGGTCCGCTTGAACATGTAATCGCTGCGAAGGCTGTAGCTTTCGGCGAGGCTCTTCAACCGGAATGGAAGGAATACGCAATCCAGATAAAGAAAAATGCAAACGCTCTTGCCGATGCTCTTATCAAGCGCGGATACAAAATCATTTCTGACGGAACTGACAACCACTGCATGCTCGTGGACCTTCGTCCCAAATTCCCTGAAATGAGCGGAAAGAAAGCTGAACGAGTGCTTGTTGAAGCTGACATCACTGCTAACAAGAACATGGTTCCTTACGACAGCCGTTCTCCGTTCCTCACTTCCGGACTTCGTTTCGGAACTGCAGCTATCACAACCCGTGGAGCCAAGGAAGATCTTATGGAAACAATCGCCGACCTTATCGACAGGGTTCTCACGAATGCCGACGACGAGAAAGTCATCGCTGACGTAAGGCGTGAAGTGAATGAAATGATGAACGATTATCCTATGTTTGCTTGGTAATAATTCATCTTATGAAACATTGGAGGGACGATACTGATAGTGTCGTCCCTCTTTTTTCTTGCAAATCTCACTACATCTTGCTATCTTTGCATAGAAGTTGTATAAACTTTTACGGAGATTGATTTAATATTACATAAACCAAAATGAACTTATCTGAAATCAAATTCCCCTCCTCCTTGTTTATAACCGGAATTGGCACTGATGTCGGTAAAAGTTTTGCCACCGGTTGGCTTGCCCGCGAGATGAACGCCTCAGGGATTCGTTGCATCACTCAAAAAATGATACAGACCGGCAATGTAGGAAGAAGCGAAGATATTGATCGCCATCGTAAAATTATGGGAACAGACTATCTGCAGGCAGACATTGACGGGACAACTGCGCCGATTATATTCACTTATCCTGCATCCCCACATCTTGCAGCCAGACTTGACGGGAAAGAGATAGATCTTAACCGGATTTCTAACGCAACCGAACTACTCAAGGCGGAATTTGGTCATGTGCTTATTGAAGGAGCCGGCGGACTTATGGTGCCGCTGATTGACGACTATCTTACAGCCGATTATATTGCCGACCGCAACATTCCTGTTGTCGTGACCGTCACCGGTCAGCTCGGCTCTATTAATCACACGCTTCTAACTTTCAAGGCTATTGAAAGTTATGGGATTAACCTGTTTGCAGTTATCTACAATCCTTTTTTTGATAAAGACGACACTATTTGTACAGATACTCGCAATTATTTGAAAAATTGGCTGGAGTCAAGATTTCCAGATACTATTTGGATGGAAATGCCGACTATTGAATAATTTATAGTTCTAAACTTAGTTTTTTGTTTTTATGACCCACTTTCTTTCGTTTTATTCCAGATTTCTTAAAAAATTAAGTAACTTTGCATCAAGAAAATTTCACCATAATGATTATCCTGTTCCGGCTCACAATCATAACCAAGAAGGGGTCATCAATTTACGGAAGTGTGATATGAACTCCGAGAATAACATTGAAACAAAAGTTACAATCTCTAAACAGCAGCTTGCTGAACTACCCGCCGCGCAATTTGAAGGAGAGATATATGTTGTAGACAAGACTGCCGACATTCCTTCTGCAGTAGCTATCCTTCGCGAATCTGACGTTATAGGATTTGATACCGAAACAAGACCGAGCTTCAAGAAAGGACAGACCAATACTGTTTCTTTATTACAATTGTCTACAAGAAAAAAATGCTTTCTTTTCAGACTTAATCACACAGGTCTTACCCAACCTCTCATAGATATCCTTCAAGACCCGGATTTGCTTAAGATCGGGGTGTCGATACATGACGACTTTCATAACCTCAACAAGATTTCCCATATAGATCCCGCAGGTTTTATTGATCTTCAGAATTATGTGAAAGGTTATAAGATTGCAGACAATAGTCTGAGCCGGATTTACGCCATCTTATTTGGGAAAAGGATTTCGAAAGGTCAACGCCTCACCAATTGGGAAGCTGATACCCTCACCACCTCTCAACAAAGTTATGCTGCTCTCGACGCCATGGCGTGCGTAAATATTTATGACCATCTTTTTTCCGGCAAATTTAAACCGGAAGCATCTCCATATCTCGTGGAAATACTCCCGGAACCTCAAGATCCGACTGAATAATAAACCCAATGACTCTTTAACCCTTTTGCGAAAGCAAAAATAACAACTCTAAACTAATGAAACGACATATACTTGTCACGGTCTTACTGACTATCTACGCTCTCTTCATGACATTTTATTTCGGTCTTGACCTGCTCAAATCAGGACACGCGTTCCGTTTCTACGCAACGCTCATTGCTGAAATAGTGATAATCACATTAACCTTCTTTGCCCTGAGACGCAGAGACAGACTCCGTGACCAAAGAAAGAGGCAGCAATAATTAGAATTACCGAAGAATAAGATAATCCTCCATAATGCTAAACACCCTCGCCATTCATGGATGGCGAGGGTGTTTAGCATTGTATATAAAAAATAAAGGGTGATAACCTCCACGGTCGCACCCTTTGATAAGTTTCTACAGGTAAAAAATCTTAAGGTAAAAAA
>CAMTMX010000087.1 GCA_947073495.1 uncultured Porphyromonadaceae bacterium | reverse complement strand
ACTCCAATAAGGGAGAGCCCCCCTGGAGAAATACCAGTTGGCTATCGTTTTAAGAGATCTCATAAAAATACAGAGGATTTATTATAACTGCTTTCATGCAGATTTAAAATGGCATTTTAAATCTGCATGAAAGCAGTTATATAAATTAAATTAAGGGATTATAACCAGCAATATCAAAAAGCTCTATTAATTTAGTACATTATATCTTCGGGCGCGAGGGGAGTGTATGGTCCGTCTTTTACCTCAAAGATAGTGGAAGGTTCGATAATCTCAACACCATGCCATTGACCAAGAGGGATTTGAACTCCATAATTCCCAATTTTAGGGTCAAGTAAAATTCTTTCAACCTGCACACCGAGATCATCATAAAAAACCACAAACATTTTTCCTCTTAAAAGTATATAAGTTTCAGCAGTGTGACTATGACGATGGATTGGAATAACCGTTCCCGGCAAAAGGACATTCAGCAGTCGTTGAGCCTTTGCATTCAGACTGTCATGAAGATTGAAATTCATGCGCAACCTGGGATTTTCCTCTGCCTTTTGCGTTACTTCATCAAGTAGATTATCATCGATTATCATGGCACCAATTTTAAATTTGGTAATATCTTAAAGTAGACATAGGCTTCCATCCCAACACAGTCTGAGCTTTTCTGCTTGATAAAGTATCCGATGTGACTATCTTTGACAACCTTTGTGAATTGATAGGGAATCTTCCTATTGCATCACCTAAAAGAGCTAATATTTTGGCAATCCAATAGGGCACTGACAATGGGGATTTTTTACCCAGCTGTTTCGCAATTAAAGATTCCAATTCTCCAAAAGAAGGATGATCGTTATCACAGACATTATAGATTCCACCTATATTTTCCAATAGAGGAACAAGATTAGCAATATCCTGAGCCATCAATAAACTTTTGCGAGCCTTCCCATGAGCTATACTAAGGTATGCGCCCGATCTTATGCCTCTGACCATGGCACCAAGATTACCTGGTGCATTATGACCGGCTATAAGACTTGGTCTAAGAATACTTAAAATTACACCATGTGTTGAACTCCAATCTGTAAGATATTCTTCAGCCATTATCTTACTTTTCGCATAAGGAGAATCTCCAAGCAAAGGTGCATCTTCTGTAATGTAATTTCCATTATCGACACCATATACAGCTGAAGTACTAATGAATATAAATGACTTAGGTATACCAATTTTTTCAAGGCTCTGACATAAATTCATAGTTCCCTTATAATTTATATCAAAGAAAGATTGAGTTTCTTCAGGCGTTTTAGGATAAATATGCGCTTTTCCTGCAGCATGAAGAACAATATCATATTTTGCAGGTAGATTTGGAGCACCAGCTACAAAATCTGCTTTTATATCATCTTGCTCTGATATTCCAATTGTCGTTACATTATACTTACAATCAAGGATTGATTTTATGTTATTCCCCAAGAATCCTGTTCCTCCTGTAAATAATAATTTTTCCATTACTACTTAAATTTATCCCAATTCCTACAGGCCTCATCCCATGGACCGGGATCCTTTTCATTATAAATATATGTGCATTTCGCCTCCTTAAAATCCTTTAGCCATTCACCAAGGCTGCACATCCCCCCCTCCACTCTTTTACCATAGTCAATAATCTCTGACATGGAAGTGAATGGTTGAAAATCTTTCCGGTCTTTCTTATTGATCTTCCGATTTGCCATTCCCTTGATCCACAGATTCGGCAAGGGCATGCCTGCCACCATACCCGTCAGATTCCATGCTGACGCTCGGAAATTAGTTTCCATAAAATAGAAAGTCCCGTCTTTATCTATAAGAAATTCCACCTCAAATATTCCTTCGTAACCGATTTCACGAAACATCTCCATCAACCCTCTCTCTATATCATTGTCATTGAACATTCTTACATCATGATATGGACTATAATAGCCTTGTATAAGATATTTCCATGTCATTTGAGTCACTATATGTATATCTTTTCCATGATTTATTGAATATCCTTCAAGGGCAAGCTCATTTTGTTTGTCAACAAAATGCTGTATCATTATTTGAGGACTTGCAATACGGTCTATTGAATTTTTAAGTTCTTTCTCATCATTGCATATGAAGACATCTCCTTTCCAGTTTCCAGACACCGGGGATATATCTTTGGTAATAACAGGATACCAAAGATTATCGGGAATCGGATCTTTCCGGTTTATGACGTATGAATCAAGCACATTGAATCCATGTTTCTTAGCAAGCTGCTGGATCTTGTATTTGTCCATGAATTCATTAATTCTCCCCTGTTTCCCAGCATTGAACCCGATGAACCTGTCTTTCCATTCATCATAATGCCGATCAAAAAAACTCATGCACCTATCATCGGAAAATAGAATATATGGTCTGTCCTCACCAAAGTACAGTGCATACTTTTTCATCAGTATATCATAACCGGCTTCAATATCAGAGACTTTATGAAGAGTTGATATATATTTACTTTTCGATGCAATCTCATAATTCCGTTTTACAGAAATGAAGACAGGTCTTATACCCTCTTCCCCTAATGCTCTTATAATATTGAGGGGATTGTAATGTTCCTGCGCGAACACGATCACTTTTCTCTCCATTCTGTCAAAATGTATTTAATGAGAAGTCAATCCCTATCACTACCCTCGGATTCCTTTTTAAAAGGTCATTCCCCCAAATATAGAAATTCCAACTATTTACAGAATAATACATACCCAATGCGAGATCCACATCTTGATCAAACTTCCATGAATGTATGGCCCCTATCATCGGAGATATGCTCCTGTTCCTTCCTACGGGAATATTCATACCCAAATATTCCCAGTTCATATAGGTGTCAGCAGTCCCGCGGTTGATACCGAACCATGTGTTACTACACCAAAAAAATTTGCCATTTTCACTGATATTCCCGTTCAGGTAGAGTCCCCCGGTAAAATAGCTGAATTTGAAATTATCCTTAAGATCAAAAGACGGTGTCGCCTGAACACCGGTCCCCAACCATTTACTGAATTTGTAGCCACCTCTGACGAGAAAGCCGGTATATGCTGTCCCGCCCGAGGTGTAAAGATCAAGTCCAGTCGCAAAATGGTCACCTATTCCATATTGAAATGCAGTATATGTCTCTTGTGCGTTGATGCCGGGACGGAACTTGACAGAGGTATAGCCATATAGTCTGCCGTCACCGACTGTTCCTGAGAAATAAGGTATTTGTGCCTTCGAGACAAAAGTAATTAAGGAGATAAAAAATATGATGGTAAATATTATCCGTTTCATCTTACCGTAGGGTCTTTGAGAAGTGTCTTTAAAAAGAAAATGAATCCGATTACAATAAGTATTATTACAAGAATCCCCATTATGACCGAGACAGACTGCACAAGGGCAAGTCCCCCACACCAATAAAGAGCCATGGCTACCAGACACTGGACTGTGGCCCAGAACATTTTGTCTTTTGACCCCACATGCTTTTCTTTTGAAAGTAATGTAGCCACCACATAAGAACCCGAATCGGAAGATGTGATGAAAAACAGACATATCGTAAGCAATGCCCCCGCAGACAATATTACAAAATACCCACTGTTCGTCAACTGTTGGAAGAATATAAAAAGCGCTGTGGGAACGTCATGCGACATTGCGTTGTATATCAGATCCCTGTATTCTGCACCCACACATCCGAATATTCCAAACCATATTATGGTAAAAATCGTAGGGAACGCGACTACACCGATAATAAACTCCCGTATTGTACGTCCTTTTGAGATCTTTGCCACAAAAACCGCCACAAATGCCGCCCACGCTGCGAACCAAAGATTGAAGAATATAGGGTAGGCAGAGGCCCATGCATCTGAGCTTTCGTTATAAAAATCGTTATACCTGAAGTAATTCCCGAACAATAAGCCTGTACCCTTGGCTATATAGCTTATGAACCCATTAATGTCAAGGAAGAACACTCCAATTATAATGACCGAGACCATGAGGACACATACCATCACCGTGGAAATATTTGAAAGCCATTTCACCCCTTTCTTCAGACCGGATGTCACAGACCATGCAGCCACCACAGCTATGGCAAACATAAGTATATAGGGGCTTATGGATGTCTCGAACACATACTCGAACCCCTTTTCAATCTGCGTCACACCAAGCCCAAGGGAAGTGGTCAACCCCGATATCACGCCAAGCGCCATAATAATGTCCACACCCCTGCGTATCCAAAGAGGTGTGACACCGGGGAGTACTGAGCTTAGATGCAAATCTTTTCCCTTATTATAATGGAAATAGGCAATGGTCACTCCGAGGAGTGCAAATTGCACCCAGTCATTGATTGTCCAATTGAACAATGTCAATGAATATGCCACCGACACCGGATCTCCCGGCACATTCCCCACATAAGGATTATTGAAATAATGCAGAATCGGCTCCTGACAGTAAAACACGATCCCGATTCCACATCCAGCCATAAAAAGGCATGAAAGCCACGAAAAAGTGCTGAATTCAGGTTTTGCCTTTTCTCCCCCCAACCGGATTTTCCCATATTTGGAGAATACGAGAAATAGAAGCGCGGCAATACAAAGGTAACAGAACACTGTAACCGGACCTCTGAAAACCACACACATCCGTGACAACAGATTTTGAAATACTGCAGTCTCCGGTCTGAATATAACCAGGCTCAGCAGTGTCACGCCAAGCAATGCCAAGACAATAAGGCCGCTTGACTTTCGTTTGAGAAAATATTTCTCAGTAAAAGATGATAAAAACATATTATGGAATTTATAATCCACCGTTCAATCAATTTGAGACCCTGACGGCGCTACCCGGACAGGTTTCTCCCGATTGACGATAGACAGGTTGAATCCTTTATAGTTTTTCATCGAGGTTTCACCCAAGTTTAGACCAGTTTTTAATAGTCAGCCAGGATGGTTTAAGATCTCTGATGTTGATGTAATCTCTACATTTACAGGATAACATCTCACAGAACCACCTCATTTTTCCTATAGTGCCCCGGTTAACCCTTAAATTGTAATCAATAGGTTCAACCATAGCCTTGAATGGTTTTACATGCTTATAAGCACCCTCGATAATTTTCCCTTCAAACATGGATTTTGCCCAGATGGTTGCAAGTGGCATCCCTGCACATGCTGATGCATAACTCCATGTTGTATTTCTAAAATTGATTTCAAGAAACCAAAGAGTGCCGTCCTCAGCCACTAAAAATTCGGCGTCAAATATTCCTTCAAATCCGATCTCCTTCATCATTCCGTCAAGACATTCCTTTAATTTAGGATTGTCAAAACTTCCGGATGTGCGGTAAGGGCTGTAATAACCCTTGATCATATAGTTGTAAGTGGAATAGATCGAATATAATACATCTCGACCTCTATCCACACTGCATCCCTCTACACAATATTCATTTTTTTTCTCTATATAAGTCTGAACAAGGATTTCGTCACTTTTAATTTTTTCATATGCCTTATCCAACTCATTATAGTTGTTACAAATAAACACATCGCTCTTCCATCCTCCGGAATTTGGAGATATTGCCTTGGTGATTATCGGATATTTTATGTCCCCGGGGTTATCTCCCCTTTTCACCACCTTAGAATCGAGTACGTTCAGTCCATGTTTTTTTGCACATTCAAGGATTTTGAATTTATCCATAAATTCATTGATTCTTCCTTGTTTACCGGCATTATACAAAATAAATCTATCCTTCAACTCATTATAATGAAGATCTAAATATCCTATTGTCTTGTCATCAGAACAAATTATGAAAGGCTTTCTGCCGGTTTTTTCCTTGATATCACCGTATACTTTACAAAGGACATCATAACCTTCTTCCACGGAATCTACCCGATGGCATTTATTAATAAACCTGCTGTGGGATGAGAGTTCAGCCCGTCCTTTAATTGCTATATAATCTGGATGTACACCTTCAAAACCAAGCACACGGATGACTCCGAGTGGATTATAATGCTCGATAGCAAACACTATAAATACATGTTGATTCCACATAATTATAAGTATCTATTAATTTCCTTTATACTCATCCCTGTATACGCCTTTCCCAGTGAGAACCACCTTTATAATACCCAAAAAAGCTTTGAGGTCATTTCTAAAACTGATTTCATCGGCATATTTTGCATCCATCTCAAGCTGGAATTCCCTTGGTGCCGAACGGTCTATAACATCGCTTGTGCAGAACATTCCGGCCGTGACATCGTATCGCTTACAATATTTTCTGTTATCCTTATAGGGTTCAAATTCCCAGTCCAATATGGGGCGGGGCCCTATTATAGACATTTCACCTTTCAATATATTCAGCATCTGTGGCAGTTCATCAAGACTTGTGCGCCTTAAAAAACCGCCGACTTTAGTTATTCGTGAATCGGAAGCACTCGTTGCGATCCCTCCTATTTCATAGGCATGGTCACACATTGTACGGAATTTATAGATTGTGAAAGGCTTCATTCCTTTCCCCAATCTTACTTGCCGGAAAAAAACCGGACCCTTAGAATCTGCCTTTATACAGATTGATATCACAGTCATAGGGATACTGAATACTATCAACCCTACCGCTGCCAAAGTTGAATCGATAGCTCTTTTGAAAAATTTGCGATACATCACTCTGCTCTTAGGGTTACTTCAAACGCCTCGCTATATTTCTGTCCCCACTGGCTTCCTCTGACAGCCGCCAGACCTTTGATATATTCTGCACTTCTCGGGTGTGGATATGGGCGCATTACGCCACGGTACATTCTGAGAGCCTTTATTTTGGCATCCACGGCATTCTCCCCAACCTCAACGAAACAATTGGGTCGGAACAAGTTCATGGCGTTGTTGATAGCCCATTCGGAACAAGATGGCACTTCCATATACCACACTTCCTTTATCCTCTTTACTTCCGGACGACGCTGGAACAATCTGACCGCCTCTTGGCAAGCCATTGACGTTTGAAGATGATCGTTGTTTGTATCTGCAGGATGGTGTGTTATCACGATATCCGGTCCAGAATCCTTTATCGCTGACTCTATAAACTGCACAAGTTGCAGATGTGGCACCGTGTTCATCTCTATATTAGGGAAGGTCGCTTCATATTTTCTATTTATCCCAAGGAATTGAGATGAAGCGTTCAGATCATCATCAAGTTATTTATCTTCTGGACGGAAAGCCCTTGCTTTTGCCTCAGTGCACATGATAGCCACATCTACCGTATCGCCTTCACGTGTCCACTTATATATAGAAGCGCCTGCACCCAGTACTTCATCATCTGGATGGGCTACTACAAGTAAATATTTCATTTAACTAAGTTTATGTTACTAATTGTTTTATTTAAGATTCTACAAGAGATAAATATTCATGCTAAAAACACTATAGTCAGTTGTACTACTGTCTTCATTAAATAATGTCTATAGTACTGATCGGGACCACAAATCCTCAATAATGTATAGTTAAAATATCTCCTAAGAACATCTTATTAATTGATTTCGATAATTGCTAAGAAGATCAAGATTCACTTTCATGGATCACTCTGATTAGATTGTAGAAAATCTCTCTCAAGCCCATACTAGGAGACCAACCCAAACGTCTAAGTTTCTCCGAAGATAATTTTAATTTAGTTATAGGAGCATATCCCATATTATCGTCAAGCTCTACTCTCACATTTATAGCAGGATTAAAATTATCACGTAGGTAATCAGCCATTCCTTTTGCGGAGATGTAAGTATCCTCGTTTGCTACATTATAAGCTTCTCCAGCTTTCCCTTTTAATAATATGTATAGAATTGCAGTTATCGCATCGGTAATATAACAGTATGGACGAGCAGATTCACCATTAGTATGTAACACGATGTCTTGTCCTTTAGCACAAAGGCGAGCAAATTGTACGATAACTCTGTTATCGTCTTTAGATATTCCTGCTCCTGTTGTTTGAGTTAACCGAGCTACCTTTGCAGGAACTCCATATTGTTTTGCATACAAACAACATAAATTTTCAGCAGCTCTTTTTGCTATAGGATAACTACTCCTCACCGACATAGGGTTAATGTATCCCTGAACATCTTCTGCCACCTCTTTTGTGCCGTCCGATAACGTTCCATAAACCTCTAAAGAGGATAAGTAAACAAAACCCTTAACTTTATGTTTTACAGCATAACTTAACAAAGATTTTGTTACATCAATTATTATTTCAGCAGTCTCTACTGGTTTTTCAACAAAAAACTTACTGGAAGTCGGAGCCGCGCAATGAATGATATAATCAACATTATCTAATTTACAATAATCGTATGTTGATAAATCACATTCAAAAAATGAAATTTTATTCAATTCATCATCATTGAACATTGATAAGGCTTTTTCGGCATTTCTAACAGGAGCAAAAATATTCACATCCTTATCTAAAGCAGAAAGTAAATGAATTAATGCTGAACCGATAAGTCCAGTACCACCTGTTATTAGAAACGACGATCCTTTCAATTGATCTGCCAGTTTAAGTAAGCTAATACAACGTTGAATATCTTGCTTTTCAACAGAATTCATATATGGTGATATTTTTATCAATTTATATTATTCAATTTGTAAATACCATTCTTTGCAGAGCTGATACCGATAAATAACGATGAATCCGTAAAATCCAGGTCCTCCACTTCTTCAATTATTGAAGATAATGGTATTAAGGAAATTTGCTGTTTTGTCTTGGTGTCAAATACATATAGCCTATTCGAATCAATCCCAGTACCATAGAGGAAATAGAGTTTACCATCTTTTATTTTACCACCTTGCCAGGTACGGCTCTCATAGTTGTCAGTGATTGGAATTTCCCAAGATTCCACCATATCATCAGCAGTTAGAATTACTTCTTTTTTATTCAAGGAAGGTGGTGTAAATTTAGCAAAATACTGATAGCCATTTGTCTCTCCAAAATACCAGAGGTAGCCATCATCCCCCATTATTGTGTTTCCTTCTCCTCCTCCGTGTGGAAATATATTTTTAATATCTATATTGATACGTTGCACTACCTCTGACCCATGCAACGAGATTCTCTCAACAACACATGCATGCTTATTCCCATTTCTTACATATAGCAGCGGAAAACCGCTTTTTAAATCCACCATATTTCCAAACTGGCACGTATTCACATGAGCAGATCCTTCGTTAAAGCCCAGATAAAACTTATCTATGATCCTATATGGTTGATCATTTTTCAATTCAAAAACTGTGCACAATGCTTTGTCATCTTTAGATTCACGGCTTAGACGAAACATATGATTTCCATATATCGATATTCCTTGGGCATAGTATTTCTTTCCCTCAAACTCACTATCATTACAAACTGTCTGGTCTCCTACAAATTCACAAGCAAGCATGTTACGAGATTTTGAGGGAATATCGATTTTCTCTCCATCATAAAAAATCACAGTATTTTTTCCATGATCCTTGCTTTTCAAGGGATGCCTACCATCTACCAATACCTTCTCGGCCGATATCGATAGGTGAAAAGGATTCAAAATAATCCCACAAAAATAGTATTCTTCCACAGATAGTTCATGTTCCCTCGCTACCACATAGAACTTGGAGTCATTATCATTTTTATGTGGATTAAAAACGACTTTACATCCATTTCCTATGCCTCTCATATCGTAGGAGAAAGTGGCGCCTCCGGAAAAGCCAAAAGCGTTGTTTTGATTTATCCCTGCCATAACAACAAGACTATTGGGTAGTGTTATGGTTTTACTCTTTGTATCTACCTTGATGAAATCATCTTCCAAATACCACTTTGCTATTTTAGGGACACTGTCATCATTATCTAATGATCTCATGGCTAATAGTAACAGGAGTATAACCGTATAAAATACTCCAAGGAAGATCCATTTACAACATTTCAATATCATTAGAAGCCAAATATTTGTTGATTTTCATGCACCTCAACCATCGCCTTAAAGACAAAGTAATCTGTTGGAGTTGTAATCTTAATATTTTCCATTGGTCCAATTATTGTAGACAAATCAACTCCGTAATAATTCATCATTGTGCAGCTATCAATAAAATCGTGACGACCCTCCTCTCTGGCTTTTCGGTGGAATGAAAGAATATCTTTTAAAAAAAAGCTTTGAGGCGCACGTGCAATTAAAGAGTTAGGTCGAGAAGGGATTTCTATGTTGCCGTTAGGCTGCATAACTATAAATGATTCGGTGGCAGGTATACACGTAATGCAAGTTCCAGATTCTCGGACTTTTTCTATATTTTCTGTAATTGTTTTTTCTGTTATAAGTGGGCGAACGCCATCATGAATAAGAACTATCGAGTTATCTGAGTTTCCCGAAATTTCTTCTGCAGCGACAAGCCCATTATATATAGAATCCTGACCTGTTTCACCTCCCTTTACTATCTTTGCGACATTATCAATTTCAAATTTTTTGAGCATCTTTTCCAAAAATGGGATCCATGATTCCAAGCACACCACAACTATAGCATCAACTAAGGGATGATTATCAAACAAATCAAGAGTATATATGATGATGGGTTTCCCATTATACTCAAGAAACTGCTTAGGACGAGATTTTGTATTCATTCTCGTTCCAGATCCCCCGGCAAAAATAACAGCGATGTTCATGGTAACATTATTTTTTAAGATAATAGATTCCTTTAAATTTAGAATAAGGCTCTCCGAGATTTATATATTTAACAACACCATATCTGGTGGACATATCAAGATTATCAGGAATTTTCATATAATCTCCATATATCCGTTTCATGTATTCATCATATCCGGAAGGTATTTTTACATGGATACCTTCAAACAAAATATCTGTGGTTTCAAACATTTCTCTTGGATACAAACGAAACAAACCCTTGAATGAAGACACAGTCTCTTTGACATATTTTGACGAAAAGAAATCATATTGTGTCATTTTCGATTGATGTTTTGTCCATATTTTATACCTTTTTTCGGAATTCTGTACAAGTTTTAATGCTATAGCAGTAGGTATTTTTAATAATCTACCTTGGTTGTCGGGCAATCGTTGTACATTATATATATCATACATTATTGAATGATATATTTGCTTAAGCCGACTCAATTTATTGGAAGGACATCCTTCAAACGGTATTACATCTATATAACATCCATGATATATATCTTCATTCTCTGAGTGCTTATTAATATAAGTGGTAGTTATATCTACCAAATTCATAGCTGTATGATGATAGTTGTGTTTCTTATCAGTTCTAACAAGTACATATTTTGATGTGTCAGCAATATTATTCCAGATTTCATACAATCGTTCGTAATCTTTTCGGGGCATAAATACATCTAAGTCGTCATCCCATGGGATAAAGCCACCATGTCTGACAGCACCCAACATAGTCCCTCCACCACACCAATATGTTAGATTATTGTCTTCACATAATTGTTTGAAATATTTAAATATTTCAAACAATTTCATTTGCAATTGTCGGATACTGACTCCGTTTGCCAATATAAAATCTTGATATTTCTTATAATCTTCCATATCTCACAATTGTTGAAAGACTTTGTACAATACGATAATATAATATTTTCGAAAATGATATTTTAAATGGGAATAACCTGGTTCTTTTGTAATCTTTGATCAATTTAGTAAATAAAAGATGGGGCTTAATTGCAATATTCTTAAGCTCATCCAAATAAGTTATACCCATATTAGCTCCAATAACATTATCTCCATGTTGGCGATAATGAATTGTTGTTTCATTAAGATAATCAATATAACCTCTTTTAATTAGATTATACTCAATCCAGGTATCATGTCCGCCTTGTATACCTTCAAATTGTCGATAAGGCAATACAATTTGCTTTGCTGCCTTATTGATCATTATTGTACATCCGTAAACAGCATGCCTATTGATCCATTGTTTATAGAAATTGTGAGTATATTCCGGATGTCTATTATCTCCCTGCCATAAAGAAGGCATAAGCACATTCAAATTACTATCAACAACCTCCAAATCAGTAAAAACACCAATAGGGCAGTTTGAATCATATATATTCTCAAGCTTTTTTAATTTGTTCCAAGTTCGAATAATCTTATCAGACATCCATACATCATCCTGATCGCAGAACATGTAGTAATCAGCATCTACTTTTTCGAGCAAATGCATAAACGATTTTCCAGCACCAAGGTTTTCTGTTACAGACTCGTCTATTAAAATCTTTTGAGGGTATGCAGCGCAATAATCTTTAATAATTTCAATCGTTCTATCGCTAGATCCATCATCACGAATCATCAGGAACCAGTCGGCAATTGATTGATTCAATAATGAATCTATCTGCTCCTTAATATATTTCTCACCATTATAGGTAGATAATAAAATAGCTATCATTGTTCTATTAATCTACGTAAGATGTTTATCTGATATTCAAGGTTATTCTCAGGGTATAGTGCAGACACTTCTTCAAAAGAAATCGATTTCCCTCTATATTTTTTACAAAATTCGGTCACTCTTAAAACAGATTTTTCATCATCTTTCCCAATATTAAGCCCAAGCGGATACTTTTCTATCATTTCGTATTGTGAATCTTTTGAATGATAGAAATTTATTATAGGTTTCCCGGTTGAAATAAGCTCCAGCATCTTACTGGGGGCTTGGAGAGATGCATTGTTTCCAACATTTACAAGTATGTCATATTCACGGTAAATCATATCTAAATAGCGTTTACGATCGACATATTCACTTCGATTGAAATTTTGATGATTATACCTTAAAATTATGTCCTCGCATTCGCCTTTACCAACATACATATCAAATGAAACATCCGGCACCTGAGATAATATTTTTAAAACAAATTCGGGATTTCTTATTTCCTTGTAAAACATACCTGCATATATGAGACGACATAATGCGGCAGAACGAATTTCTACTGGTTTATTGGACTTTAAATCAGAAAGAGCAAACTCTATTTTAAATATTATTTCTGATTTTATATGAAATACTTTTGAGACATATCGATATATCTCCGGTGTGAACATTCCATAATCCATATATGAATATATTTCCTGCTCTTTTCTAAGATTAAGATTTCTCCAAAAGTTTTTAAATATTTTATATTTATGCTATAATAGAAAGTATATAATGTTTTATAGGTTTGATTTCGAGATATTAATATAAATAATATTTCTATGACTAAATGGCTATGGAGAACTTTTGTTAGAGAAATTAAATTCTCAATTTTGAATATCATTAACAAAAGTTGTTTCTTTTGAAAGAAAATATTTCAATGAAAATGGAGTAATATTTCAAAGGATTATTTTAAAATTGAAATAATTTAATTTTTTGTTGCAGCTGATTTATTT
>CAMTMX010000086.1 GCA_947073495.1 uncultured Porphyromonadaceae bacterium | reverse complement strand
ACTCTGATGTCATTTTTGCAAAGGCTGATGCCTCTGCACGTTGAGTAGCACTCAAAAATTATTTAGGACAATATTGCAATGAAGGTGGAGCTTAATTTATTTAATTCACATTTTTTAACATTAAAATTTATGAAATTTTTGATGTTAGCACTAATTTTACGACCGCGTATGAAAAATAAGATAAATTAGATTGAAAAAATCTTAAATTTATTCTAAATATGGTCATCCACCATGAAAAATGACGCAACATTTAGAAGCATGTCAGTTGTAGGATGTGTTCTATTTAACAATTTTTAATAAAGTTATTATTATCGAAAAATATAATATGTCTGATCAATTTCGTCAGTGATTGACATGAATATAACAGATAGTTTAATAACTTTATAAAATCAAA
This sequence comes from uncultured Porphyromonadaceae bacterium, assembly GCA_947073495.1. Lineage (GTDB taxonomy): Bacteria > Bacteroidota > Bacteroidia > Bacteroidales > Muribaculaceae > Lepagella. The sequence goes on along the minus strand of CAMTMX010000086.1, from coordinate 13,120 downwards.
TACGGAGCGATCCGGATAAGAAAATATTAAAACCATTAAATACTAACCTATTAACTAACCTCTATGAAATTAAATCCATTATTCGTGGCCACTTTCATGGGAACGGCGCTATTGGGAAGTCCTCAGCTGAATGCTGCGGAGAGTCCTTCAGCTGCAGTTCAGGCCCCCGTGTCGAATTTCACGGCAACCGGTAAAGTCTTGGATAAAAATGGCGAGCCATTGATAGGCGCAACCGTAAGGGAAAAAGGTAATCCTACAAACGGATGTTCCACCGACATCGATGGTAATTACACTTTGAAAGTAAAGAAAGGAGCAAAACTCGAAATCTCCTATGTTGGATGCACGACACAGACAATCGTAGCCGGCAATGGAGTGGAAACCATTCTTGAAGACGATGCTCAGGTTCTCGACGACGTTGTTGTAGTCGGTTTCGGTACTCAGAAGAAAGCCAACCTGACAGGTGCAGTAGCTGTAGCTACAGGTAAAGAAATTGCATCTCGACCAGTAAAGAATGCTACAGATGCACTCCAGGGTCTTCTCCCGGGTCTGCAACTTACTCACGAGGCTGGTGATATTGAGACGAACATGTCGATTCAGATTCGTGGTACAGGTACTATCGGCGAAGGTTCGAGCGGATCTCCACTGATTCTTATTGACGGTATGGAGGCTGATATCAATACTGTGAATCCGCAGGACATCGAGTCTGTTACAGTATTGAAGGATGCGGCTGCATCTTCAATTTATGGTAGCCGTGCTGCATTCGGTGTTATCATGGTGACAACAAAGAAAGGTCAAATGGGTAATGCGAAAGTGTCATATAACAATAATTTCAGATGGAGTAATCCAATCGGCTTGCCTAAGGCTATGAATTCTGTTGACTTTGCTTTATATCAGAACACAGCGATGAACAATTCAGGGCAGCAAAACTTCTTCAGTGATGAGACAATCAGAAATATGATCAGATTCCAAGAAGAAGGTGGCTCAAATACCGGAGGTATGCCAAAGAATGGAAATGTCTGGGCCGACCCTAACGGCGCACACGCATTTATTGTTGGATATGCTAATGTAGACTGGCTTCATGAGATTTATAAAAGGTCTTTCTCACAAGAACATAACGCAAGCATAAATGGTGGGAATGAGAATTTCAATTATTATGCTTCTTTCGGCTATATGGATATCAACGGTATGCTCCGTCATGGTGACGACAAGCGTGACCGTTATAATGCAACTGCAAAGTTCTCCGTTAAACTTTCAGACTGGGCACGCTTTACATATACAGGAAGATATGTTCATACCGACACTGATATGCCGAATTATTTCGGATCAAATTGGTATTCCATTATCGGTAAGATGACATGGCCTAATCTTCCTGTCTATGACGAAAATGGTTACTATACCAACAATCAGGGTCAAAATGCTTGTATGCAGCAGGCTCTCGGCGGCAGAAGAAAAGTGGCTCGTGACGAGTCATACCATCAGGCGGGACTCATACTCGAACCTATCAAGAATTGGTTTATACATGGCGAGTTCAATTATGCAATTGACAGGTCTGAAACAAAAACAACAGGACTTCCTGTATATGACCATTATGTAGATGGAACTGTTATGGACATGCAATGGTCTACTTCATTATATGAGTATGCCTTTAAAGACAAATATATTAACTGGAATGTATATACCGATTACTCATTCAGTTTGGCAGATGCCCATAATTTCAAGGTAATGGCGGGTATGCAGTCTGAAGACTATCATCAGCACTGGTTCAGCGCTTATGTATTGGGCTTACAGGATGTAAATATGCCGGAATTTAATCTGACCACTGGTCTTCAGGGTGACGGTAAGGAGAAAGCTCCTGAAGTGAAAGGTGCAAGCAACGAATGGTCTATTTTGGGATATTTCGGACGTATCAACTATGATTATAAGGGGAAATATTTGTTTGAGGCAAATCTCCGTTATGATGGTTCCTCACGTTTCCGTAAAGGTAAAAGATGGACTGCCTCACCTTCATTCTCTGCAGGTTGGAATATAGCTCAGGAAAATTTCTGGGAGTCAATTCAGCCGGTTGTAAATCTCTTGAAACTTCGTGTGTCTTACGGACAATTGTCTAATCAGTCAACTACTAATTGGTATCCTACCTACCGCACAATGTCCATCAAACAGCAGTATGGTAGTTGGCTCGAAAATGGAAAGCGTCCCACTAATGCATGGGTAAATGGTCTTGTCAGCTCGGCACTTACATGGGAAAAAGTAAAAACATGGAATTTCGGTCTTGATTGGGGTCTCTTCAACAATAGACTTACCGGATCGTTCGATGCATTTATTCGTGATACTGATGAGATGGTTGGTCCTCCGGTTGAATTGCCTAATATTCTTGGCCTTGACGCTCCATCATACAACAACTGCTCATTGCGTTCAACAGGTTGGGAACTTCAACTTACCTGGCGTGACGTAACTTCATTCGGTCTTGCGTATAGCATCAGCGCAAACGTATCTGATTCCCGTACCAAGATTAAATCTTACCCCGGTAACCCGACAGGGAACATTAGCCAGTATCTTCCGGGACAGTATCTTGGCGACATCTGGGGTCAGGAGGCAATTGGCATTGCCCGTTCTGATGAAGAAATGCAGGCACATCTCGCCAATAACGACCAAAGCTGGTATGGCAGCGACTGGAGAGCCGGCGACGTGATGTATAAAGACCAGAATGGTGACGGTAAGATTACATGGGGTGACTGGAATTTTGAAAATCCCGGCGATATGCACGTAATAGGTAACACCACTCCACGTTATTTCTTTGGTGTTGACTTAAATGCTCAATATAAAGGATTTGATATCCGTGCATTCTTCCAGGGGGTTGGTAAACGTGATTTCTTCAGCCGTGCAAAGACATTCTGGGGAGCTGTAGAACAAGGATATTGGGATACAGCTGCTCTTGAAAATGCTCTTGATTTCTATCATGCAGAAGATATAGTGTTTGATTACACAGATAAGAATGGAAATCCCGCACAATGGGTGATCCCTGCAAATCCCGACGGATATTTACCTCGTCCTGATCTCTCTGCAAAGAATAAAGAAAATTCTACTTTGTATATGCAGAATGCCGCATACCTTCGTTGTAAGAACCTTCAGCTTGGTTATACAATTCCTGTCAACATTACAAAGAAATTTGGCGTCAGCAATTTAAGATTCTATGTATCGGTAGATAATCTGTTTACAATTACAAGCCTTTCGAAAGTGTTCGATCCTGAAACTGTAGGTGGCGGTTCATGGAACGGTAGAACTTATGATGGCAACTCTTATCCTCTTGCCCGTACATGGTCATTTGGTCTTTCAGTATCAATCTAACATTATTAAGAAACTATAATCATGAAATATAGCAGAATATTAGGATTTGGTTTGTTAGGAATGCTCGGTATGACTGCGGTTTCCTGTAGCGACTTCCTTGAAAAGCAACCACTGTCGGAGATTGCACCCGAACAATATTATTCGAGTGAAGCTCAGCTCAATGCTATCCTTATGGATAGGTATGCACAAATACTTCCGGGACATGGAAGCTGGTATGGAAATTTTGGTTATGATGGTGACACAGATAATCAGGTATGGCCGGGCAGTTGTAATGTCAGATATACTGTCGATATGTGGCGTTCTAACAATGAAGACGGTTCCTGGTGGTTTGGAGATATCTATTATCTGAATTTCGCACTTAGCCAGGCGATGCCACGTTATGGTGAGGATCTTGACGGCAGTCAGAACACTATAAGCGGCAGTCTTCCTAGAATTCAACATCATCTTGGTGAGTTGTTCTATTTGAGAGCTTACGTCTATTATTCTAAGCTAAGAGCATTTGGTGATTTCCCTATCGTGCTTGAACCGCTTCCTAATGACAATGAAGTTCTCATAGAAGCTACAATCCGCCGTCCGCGTAATGAGGTTGCACGTCAGATTCTTGATGACCTTGACAAGGCGATCTATCTGATGTCGTTCACAAATCTTCCCACAACACGAATCAACCGTGACGTTGCTCTTCAGTTTAAGTCTCGAGTGGCTCTTTATGAGGGTACATGGTTGAAATATTTCAAAGGTACGGCATTTGTTCCCGGTGGTGAAGGTTGGCCTGGTGCTAAGTTCTATCCTTCTTACCAGTATCCTTCGGGCTCAATTGAAAATGAGAGCAATTTCTTCCTTGATGAATGTATGAAGGCTGCTAAAGAAGTAGGCGATAAATATGTGGATCAACTCACATTCAATACCGGCTATCTACAGCAGAGTGCAGATCAGGCGCCCAACCCATACTATGATATGTTTGGGGCAGAGGATATGAGTGTATATCCGGAAATCCTTTTGTGGAGAGAGTATTCCAGAAATATTCTTCATCATGACGTTGCGCTTAATGCCTGCAAGTCTAACGGATCTCTTGGTCTGACAAGACAGTATGTGCAGAACTTCCTTATGGAAGATGGTACTCCTGTCTATACTCATGGCACATACGCTGATGGTGATGGATATTATAAAGGTGATAAGGATCTTAAAGAAATCCGCGATAATCGTGACGGGCGTCTTCAAATATTCTTAAAGGCTCCCGGTGATAAGAACCAGCTTTATAACATGGACGACAGCTATGGATGGTATCTTCCTGAAGAAAACATTCCATTAATCACAAGTGGTGTGTATGGTGAAGGTTATCCTACAGGATATGCACTTCATAAAGGTGGTAATTTTAGCCGTACTCAATGTGGCAACCAGACTTGCTACACAGGATGTATGATCATGCGTGCAGCGGAATCTTTGCTTAATTATATGGAGGCTTGCTATGAGCGTACAGGTACAATAGATGCCACTGCCGATAGATATTGGACAGCAATTAGAACTCGTGCACATGTAGATCCTAACTATAATAAGACAATTGGTTTGACCGATATGTCGAAAGAAGCAGAAAATGACTGGGGTGCATATTCAGCAGGTCAGCTCATTGACCCGACTCTCTATAATATACGTCGTGAACGTCGTTGTGAACTCCTCTCCGAAGGATTCCGATATAACGATTTGAGACGTTGGAGAGCAATGGATCAGTTGATTACTAATCCCGCTCATCCTGAAGGTATGCACTTGTGGAACACTCCTATGCAAAATTGGTATTCTGACCTCCTTTATAATGCAGATAACGCTTCTAACGTTTCAAGTCCTGAAAAGAGTGAATACATCCGCCCATATGAAAGATATGAGGGACAATATGGCTATCATGGATTAACTTGGAAGATGGGTCACTATCTTGAACCGATTTCGATCAAGCAGATTCTTCTTTCTTCGTCAGATGGTGTCACTGCAAGTGAGTCTAAAATTTATCAGAATCCTTATTGGAGTAGCACTGGTGCTGAGCCTGCATCTAAATAAAATGTCCTTATTTTGAAGTCCCGCGTCATGTCTTTTTGACATGAAAGCGGGACTTTTCTTTTAGAAATTGTTTAAATTTTTTGTCAAAGGAATTGAGAGTATTTGTCGAGTAGATTTTTGATATTTATGAAGGAGTTATGGGGTTCCATAATGACTGAATAAATATCAAAAAGATGCTGACAAAGACCTCAATGACAAGACAAAATAAATTTTAAACAAATTCTTATAAATAGGGAAAGTCAATTTTTTTGACTAATTTTACAAAAATTGACCTAAAAACGTATTCATGAAAAAATTTTTACTTCCTATTCTTGCTCTTGCCTCTGTTGTGCAGGTAAGTGCAAAAGTTATTGACCCGGCACACGCTCTCGCACGTGCTCAGGGGGCTACAAGAAGCGGACAGTCTTTGTCTGACTACAAATTACAGTCTACTGTTAATACAGATTCGGGGGAAGCTGGTGTCTATCTCTTCTCCGACGGGACATCTTCCTTGATTCTGAGTGCTGACGACTCCACACCCGCTGTGCTCGGCATCCTTGATCAGGCAATTCCCGAAAAAATTGACAATCCACAGTTCCTGTATTGGATAAACATGTATGCATCCCAGATTGATTGGCAAAGAAAAAATTCGGTGTTCGCCACACGTTCTGACGATGATGCACCAAAGAAGGAAATCAAACCTCTTCTGACAACAAAATGGGATCAGGTGTCTCCATATAATGATCGCAGTCCTGAAGTAAATGGAAAGAAATCATGGGCAGGATGTGTCGCCACAGCTATGTCGCAGGTCATGAACTATCATGAATGGCCTGCAAAGGGAAAAGGTTCAAACCAATATTTGGCAAAAGCTGCCAACAAGCAACTTTCATGCGACTTTTCTACTATCACATTCGACTGGGCTAATATGCTCGATTCCTATTCAGGCACATCTACTCAAGCGCAAAAAAATGCTATAGCCGATCTCCTGTATGCTTGTGCAATTGGCGTGGATATGGATTTTTCTCCCGACGGTAGTGGCGCGTGGACTGAAAATGTGCCTCGCGCGCTTGTTAATTTTTTCGACTATGACAAGGCTCTGAAAATTGTCTACAGGGATTACTATTCTCTTTCTGACTGGACTGATCTGGTTTATGAGGAACTCGAGGATTATGGACCGGTCTATTATGCCGGTGAGGGCGATGACGGTGCTCATGCTTTCGTTTGCGATGGTTATAAAGACGGCTATTTCCATATCAATTGGGGCTGGAGCGGTTCTCTCGACGGTTATTATCTCCTGACTTCTCTATTCCCCGGCACTCAGCAGGGAGCAGGAGGTTCTATAGGCACTTATAACTTCGGGCAGATGATTATTCATGGTGTTCAGCGGCCCAGAGAAGGATCAAAGATGGATCCCGTAATATTATATCCATGGGGATATAAAATTGAAGAAAGGACGATTCCTGTGAATTCTTCTTTCACTGTAAACGGATGGGTCATGAATTATTCTACTAACCTGCTGAAAGGAAAGCTTGGTATTATGGTTGAAAAATCTGATGACACTGTTCTTACATGTGAAGGTGTGGATGAGCATGCAAATTATTCCAAGGTTCCTGTTGAAGGTGACTGGATGTTCAAGGCAAAACTTCCTGATAATCTTCCTGACGGTGAATATGTGGTTTATCCCGGATTCCTTCCGGAAGGGGAGAAGGAATGGATAAAGATTGAGCCTAAACGTAACTTCCCTGCAGTTTATCTCATGACTGTTTCCAAAGGGTATGCTACATTCACTCCTGAATCTGTGGCGACTGTAGTAATTAGTAATTCTCAAATTGAAGGAAAAACTTTCAGAGGAAAGAATGTCAAGATTAATACCAAGATCTCTAATTACTCTGATTCGGATTATGAAGGCATTATAAAACTATCTGTTAGAAATGACAAAGATGAAGAGGTGGCTACTGGTGAACGTAGGTTTATTTGTGTTGACAAGGGAGAAAAAATCGATTTCAGGTATAATTCAAGGCTCCTGAAAGATATTAATGTCGGGACTTATACAATAGGATTTGTTGACGCCATCACAGGCCAATGGATTTCTGATGTGATGACCATGAATTATGAAGCGTTGCCTGAAACTGTAATTAGTTTGGACAGTTTTACTTTCAACGGTGATCCTAATAATGCTGATCCTTCTAATCTTGAATTCGGATTGAAAATAAGCTGCCAGAAAGGTTATTTCACAGACGGTATGGATTTGACTGTATGGACTTGGCCTCAGACCGGAGACATGACATATGTTACAACAATAAGTACAGGAGATCTGGATATAGAGGCTGGTAAAAGTGTTGAACTCAAGCTTAAGGGAAAGATTGAGGAGCCTATCATTGGTATGCGTTATATCGTGGGTGCATGGTATGATGGAAAACAATATGGAGACGGCATATTTTTTACTGTCACTTCTGCTGGTATTGAAGACTTGGAGATGGATTCAATTATGAGGACAGACGTGTATAATATGTCGGGTGTGAAAGTTGCAACTGTGGATGGTGATAATGTCGACCGCACGCAACTTCAGAAGGGAATCTATATCTTCAAGTTTACCAAAGCATCAGGCAAGGTAGAGACACAACGCATCATGATAAGGTAAAAAAGGTACATAAGTCCGAAATAATAAAAGCAAAAGAACAAAAGGACAAAAGAACAAAAGGACAGAAATTAAAATCTTCTGTCCTTTTGTTCTTTTGTTTATAAATATCCTTCTGTCCTTATGTTAAAAAAATAAGTTTGGGTCAGAAATTCTTTTTTCTGAAAATGCTGTCGAATTTCAGTTTAATGACTCCGAATACTGCCTCTCCAAAAATTGAGCTGTTCATTTTGGAGGTGCCCAACTGGCGATTGATGAAAATGATCGGGATTTCCACAATTTTAAATCCTTTGAAAAATGCCTTGAATTTCATTTCAATCTGGAAAGCATATCCCTTGAATTCGATTTTATCAAGTTTGATGGCTTCGAGCACTCTTCTGCGATAACATACAAACCCGGCAGTGGAATCACGCAGTTTCATTCGTGTGACGATTCTCACGTATGCTGAAGCGAAATAAGACATCAGGACTCTCCCCATAGGCCAGTTTACAACATTGACTCCCGAGATGTAGCGAGACCCTATGGCAACGTCGGCGCAATCATCTTTACAGGCGTGATAAAGGCGGGTGAGGTCGTCAGGATTGTGGGAGAAATCGGCATCCATTTCAATCACATATCCGTAATCGCGTTGTAATGCCCATTTAAAACCGTGGATGTAAGCAGTGCCGAGTCCGAGTTTCCCGGCTCTTCTTTCAAGGAATATCCTACCTGGAAAGTTTGCTGCGGTTTTTTCTACAGCGGCGGCGGTCCCGTCGGGGGAATTATCGTCAATCACAAGCACATCGAAACCGTCGGGATATTTCATGACGGTCTCAAGGATTCTGGAAATGTTCTCGATTTCGTTATATGTAGGTATAATGACCAGTACGTCGCTCATCATTTAAAATTTTATACTGCAAAGTTAATCATAATTTGTGATTAAATAATTTATTCCCTTTTAATATTTATTCGGCTATATCTTATTTTCCTATTCATACGATAACGTAAAGAAATAAACAGTATCACAAGAATCAGGACAATCACGGAAATTAATTTCACATGGCTTGAGTTGATAATATCCGCACATGAAAAGGCTGCGACTATTATACCAATTATCGAGATAAAATATCCTTCTGTCTCGTCAAGAATGGTATCGCGTATTGTACAAATGTTCAACAACATTTCTTTTTTCTTTGCAACATCTTTACGTAGCTTTGATATCTGGAAAGAACTCCTGATCTCTTCTACAGACTTTCTTGAAGATGGATAATTCATTTGTATGTCCCAAAAATCTGAAGATTTTGCATAATTCGTGAGAATTGTATTGATGTTAGACATAACTTCAGAATTAGAATAGCTGTCCAGATTATTTAAAAATATGGATATATTATTCTCAACGTCAACTATAGCTGCTTCTTCAAATAATATCAGTTCGATGTAAAAGAGGGTGATAGATTCCTGTATGATCCTGTTGTCGATTGAATCCCTAAATCGGGAAGTCATTTGTAATAAAACATTTTTATAACTATAGACGGAGGCATAATTATATTGTGCTTTCCCGAATTCAGACTTGATTTGATTGCATATTTCAGAATCGACAACACTCCCGAGTCCTGTATTGTCTTCATAATACGTTTCTCCGAAAAGAAGGGATCCCAGGAAATTTGAATCTATGTTTGATCTATTTTCAAAAATGGTCACAAAACCTTTTGGCGCCCCACATTTAGTTATCCCGTAATATGTGCTTATATAATCAAAGAAGGAGATTTTTTCATGATGACTTGCTATCATAAGTTGATTTCTTGACATTGAGTCGAGAAGTTGAGAAATTAATAAGGCACATGATGGAATCAGGAGATGAAGCACTCCGCATTGAGAGAATTCGTCAATAGATATGATCAAATCTACAACCATGGGACTCCCGATTGGTTCACTGACATAATTATTGGAAAAATTAAGAATTTCTTCGGTTTGAAGTTGAATTTTAACGGGATGAATGCAAAAACGTTTTATTCTATTTTTAAATCCATTGGAAGAATTTATAGAATTATCAGGAGTTCCTGATTCATATTCTGTTCTGAAATCAAGAGCTGTCATCATCTTCATGTTGTATGCAGATGGTTTATGTATATATTGTTCATCTCCGGTGGTGCCTTTATGAATCGATTCTAAAGAAGTATAATTTATGGGTATGCTGATTATTACGTCCGGAATGATATCTTCTTCTTTAATGGATATTAATCCTTTAATCCCCGAATTACATGACGAATCTGATGCTGATGAATAATGACTGTCTGTGCTACTTATGTATATCAGATATTTATGATTGTCGATATTTATGAGGGTCTCACAGTTTTGTGAAACTCCGATCGATTTTTGGTATAAAAGCAATTGTTTGTAATCTATATTTACAACCACTGCCTTGTAGTTGTAATTGCCAAAGGAAAAGTCCGATTTGAAGAGCAATCCTGACTCGTCGGGTTTGAAATATGGGAACGACAAGAATTTAACAATTTGACAATCTTTTAAGAACCCAAGACTGTCAATAGCCGTAGGCGGAAGTATTAAAGGAATCTTTTTAACATCTGTGAAAGCAGAAGACGTGTCTGCAGATGAATGTTTTACAAATGATATTCCATTAAGTTCATATACGATCTCAAAGCCAAGAGATGTGTAAATGTCTATAGAATGCGGATTTGATATGTCAGAAAAGAAATTATATTGCGGAAGTCTTGTGATCATGCTCTTCACTAAACTTGTAGCCAGTCCTTTCCTTCGATATTGAGGGTCAACGCAAATTGATACGAGATACATAGACAGAGGGCAGTGATTTGTCAATCTTTTAATCACTGAAAATTCTGTCATTGTAAGATCTACTGCCGGATTATTAATTTGATTTGATTGTTGCGGATTGAAAATGAAATTGAAATCCTCTGAATTAAGTAGGCGCAGATGATTATAGTCCACCCATGAGGATAGGGAAATGAATTTGTCGTTTTCTTTATGTGCAATAACAAATCCAAAATCAAGAGAAATTTTAAGACTTCTCCTGAAAATGGATTGTATCATCGTGGCGCGTTTTGATTCATTATCGTGCAATAGGGCATAAAATGGATCATTTTTAAAACATTGGGATGCCAACAAAGCCAAAGGCTCTATAGAAGCGTAATCATAAATTCTGACCAATTCAATCATGTCGTCAATTGAATAATTTGTATTCAATTAGATAACGTGACTATTTCTGATTTCTTATGCAATATTATAGAGGGATGATATGACAGTTTGCTTTGTCTGAGATTATCATCGCCCATATCTTCTTCTCGATTAAGATACACAACATCAGGATATTTTTCTTTGACCAATTGACTCAATCCTGAGGCTAACGCCTGATAGATTCCTCTGTATTCTATATCGCCTTTTTCAACATGTATGAAGAAGGTATCACCGATTTTCTCACCAAAGCTTATTCCTTTAATCGAATCCCCTAATTTTATACAGATGCCTAAAAATGGATATTTACCATACTCTTGGAGCACTTTTACGGTTTGCTCATTTTCATAAGTTGCAAGAACGTTATCGTTATGTGAAATTTCAAAATTTTTAGTGAACTCTATTGCTTCTGATAAGTTGGTTTCATCAAGCATAGCCACAGAGATGTCGTCATAATTGTTATAAAAATAATTGAGGTGATTTCTTTTCTTTTCCATTTTTTTCCCGGAGAAATGCAAGAATCTATCAATAGGGTAAAGGTATTCTTTCCATTTGTCGATATATTCAGAATTGTTGATAGGCTGATCGGCTCCAGATGCCTTTTCTTCAAAAGATATATATCGTAATTTTTTATTAGTTGTCCCGATAGCTGCGGTATAGATGCCAAACGCTAATTTGCCGGGGAAATCCGGATTCAAAGGCTGATATAACAGGTAGGTTTCAGATTCTTTATCATAACCATAGATCAAAAGAGTTCCCTCATAGAAGCAATATTTATAATCGAAATAATCTGCCCACATAAGGATTCCTCCTATGGAGAAATCACAAGACCTGCAGGAGCTTTTCTCAAGAAGATACTGACGAATAATAGGAATGTCTGATATTTTAATGGATTTAAATTCTGGATAATAAAGCATGAATTTATCATCAGACATACCCTTGTCAATTTCAGAAATGCCCGTTTTAAATAAATTCATAAGTTGCTTTTCTTGTAATTTACATGCAAGTTCAGATAAAGTATCTGCGGTTGTGGAGGTAAAGGATTGAGGTGTGAAATTCCAGTTGGTTTCCATATATGTAGAATAATTTATTCTCTGTTTATAGTGTTTCTTTGACCTGCGTCAAAATCAATATGCCGTCATGACGGCATGTTTGTTTTGTCATTATTAAAACGCATAATCGGTAAAAAAGTATTAACCGTGGTATAATTATCGTTGAATTTTATTAAATTATATTTTATAAATGATTGTAGGCATGAAATTTGAAGTTGAATCGATAGGTATATTAAAGTGGCGTATAAAACAGTATCGAAAGATCAAAAATTAATAATCGGATATAGTTGAAAATGAAATTAATAAATGAGGACAAACTTGCTATTGTTGCAACTTTCATACGATTGTATGGCGATGCATTGGAAAAGATTGCCGACCATTATGGGAAAGCTATAGTGTTCAAAAGGCTTGGTAAAACCGATAACCAATATGGCGACCTTATGGCAAGGATAGGAAACACTATTTATATCTCTGAAGAGGAGGTGGGGAAACTGGGCTTGTCTGATCCGGAGATATTGGCGTCGCTTGCCCATGAGGTGGGACATGTGGTCTATTCGACAAGAGGTTGGGATCCGGATTGCGAGCAACGTGCCGACAGTGTCGCCTCGGATCTCGGATTGGGGATCCAGATGATTTCTGCGATAGAGAAATTTATCGAAAGCCGAAGATACCCCGGACTGACCTCCATGCTTGTTGCAAGAATCCATTTCCTTCAGAATATAGAATATGCAATATGAGAGCAGGTTTCAGTGAACCTATAGATATTTCCTGATGTTATTGTTTAGAAATTGTTTAATTTATTTGTCGAAGGAATTGAGAGGATTTGTCGAGCAGAATTTTGATATTTATGATGGAGTTATGGGGTTCTATA
>CAMTMX010000085.1 GCA_947073495.1 uncultured Porphyromonadaceae bacterium | reverse complement strand
TGACTGAATAAATATCATAAAGATGCCGACAAAGACCTCAATAACAAGACAAAATAAATTTTAAACAGTTTCTAAGAGATATGAGATGTTTTATTTTTGAAATGAAACTTACGTATTCTCTTTTACAGATAAATGGTTTTCTATGGCATGGAAAATTGAAGGCATACTCGAACGTCTTGGCATCCGACAGGGGAATACTGTAGGACTCGCGCTGAGCGGAGGAGGGGCAAGGGGCTTCTCTCATATCGGTGTGTTGATGGCTTTTGAATATTTCGACATGCGGCCGGATATAGTGTCGGGTGTGTCTGCAGGTTCGATTGCCGCAGCATTGTATGGTGCCGGACTCAGTCCTCAAGATATAATAGAATGCTTCACGGATGCCACCAAGTTTGGCGATTTTACAGAGTGGGCGCTTCCCAAAGAGGGGTTTATGAAGCTTGACCGCTTCGGTAAACTTCTTGAAAGCTGGTTGCCGGTAAAGAATCTGGAGGATATGAAAATACCTACCGTGATATGCGCTACAGATCTTGACCATGGAAAATCAATAGGTTGGGGAAAAGGGGAGATTGTGCCACGAGTACTGGCATCGTGTAGCATACCTATAATATTCAATCCTATAAGGATTAAAGGAATAAATTATGTGGATGGAGGAGTGTTAAGAAACCTTCCGGCATGGGCCATCAGGGATTACTGCGACAATCTTTATGGAAGCAACTGTAGCCCTATGCGGAAACGAAGTAATAATAAAATGTCTATTATAGACATTGCCTATCGAACGTTTCATCTGATGATGAAATCCAATACCCCGCAAGATATCCGTCTTTGCGATCACGTCATAGAGATTGAAAGTCTGTCGAATGTACGCACTTTTGATCTTTCAAGCATGAAGAAAGGGGTCACGGCTGGATATGATGCAGCCTGTAGAATTTTGGAACAGGTAAAAAATAACTAACGGAACATGAGCGATTCAAAAGAAAGACTTATCATCTATCAACTTTTCCCTCGCATATTTGCGAACCAAAATCCGAATTGTGTGCCTTGGGGCACTCTAAAGCAGAATGGCAGTGGCAAGTTTAATGATTTCACGCCACATATTCTCCAATCGATAAAAGAACTGGGAGTGAATTGCTTGTGGCTTACCGGTGTGATAGAGCATGCCACAAAGACAGATTTCAGCCAATACGGCATCACGCCGGATAATCCGAATGTTGTCAAGGGAGAGGCAGGTTCTCCGTATGCCATAAAGGATTATTACGATGTGGATCCTGCTCTGGCTGTTTCAATTCCCGACAGGATGAAAGAATTTGAATCTCTCGTGAAGCGCATTCATGAAGCGGATATGAAAGTTCTGATTGATTTTGTGCCGAACCATACCGCCCGTGTGTATCATTCTGATGTGGCTCCGGCTGGAATTGAAGATTTTGGGAAACGCGACAACATCAATATGAATTTCGCCCGCGACAACAACTACTATTATATTTCCAATCAGCAGTTTTATCCGGATTTTGATTTGGGTGCGGAGGGCGACTGCCCTTATGTTGAATTTCCTGCTAAGGCTACGGGCAATGATTGTTTCACTGCGTTTTGCAACCGCAATGACTGGTATGAGACTGTCAAGCTGAATTACGGTCATGATTATAATGACAATTCCGACCATTTCTATCCAATTCCCGACACCTGGATGAAAATGCTCCATATTTTGAGATATTGGGCTTCAAAAGGGATTGATGGTTTCAGATGTGATATGGTGTTTATGGTGCCGCTCGCATTTTGGCATTGGGCAATTCCGCAAGTTAAGAGTCTGTATCCACATATAATGTTTATCGGAGAGATATATGATGTGGCTTTATACAGACCATTCCTCGATTACGGATGTTTTGATTATCTCTATGACAAGGTGAATCTCTATGACACTCTTGTGGGGATCGAGACTCATGGCTGGAGCGCCGCTCAGCTGACGGGATGCTGGCAGACTGTAGACGGCATTGGCGACCGCATGCTTAATTTTCTTGAAAATCATGACGAGGTGAGGTTCGGATCGAAGGCGTATGCCGGCGATTCTTTACGTGTTATCCCGTCGTTGATCACTGCGTCGATGATTTCAAAAGGTCCTGTCATGATCTACTATGGTCAGGAACTTGGCGAGCAGGCAAGGGATAACGAGGGATTTGCCGGGGATAACGACCGCACGACAATTTTCGATTATTGGAGCCTTTCCACTGTCAGAAGATGGATCAACGGAGGAAAATGTGACGATGAGTTGCTTTCTCCCCATGAGCGATGGTTGCGTGATGTGTATAGAAAAGTGCTTACCTTGTGTAACGAACGGATAGCATTAAGGGAAGGCGAATTTTTTGATTTGATGTATGCAAACCTTCGCCAGCCCGGCTTTGACCCTCACAGGCATTTTGCATTTTTGAGATATAAAGGGGATGACATACTTTTAATCGTGGTCAACTTCTCACGTGAAGAGTCACATATCAACATCGCTATACCTGAGCTTGCATTCTCTATGACCGGTATGCAGAAAGGGGAGATTGTCACTCAGGATTTGTTGTGGGGTAAGTCACACAAAATCAAATTGTCTGCCGATTCGACAGTCTCTGTATACCTTAGTTCTGCGGATGCAGTGGTTCTTCCTGTCGGCAGGGTGAGTCATTTCACGGGTAGCAAAATGTCGGGATCACGACTAAGAGGAGAAAAGAAATCGTGATGAAATTGCGGTTTTTTCAAAAATTAGTTCTAATTTTGTAAACCAATTTTTACCAATCCATATCATGAGCAATTATCTTCCGCCCATCAAAGTGTTTGCAGGCACTAAAAGTCACTATCTTGGAGAGTCTATCTGCAAAGACTTGGGCATAGAGTTAGGCAAAATGAAGATTGAGACTTTTGCCGATGGAGAGTTCGAAGTTTCGTTCGAAGAATCGATCCGCGGCTCTGAAGTCTATCTTGTTCAGTCTACATTCCCCAACACCGACAATCTGATGGAGCTTCTCCTGATGATTGACGCAGCGAAGAGAGCATCAGCTGCAACGATTGTTGCCGTTATCCCTTACTTCGGATGGGCACGTCAGGATCGTAAGGACAAACCCAGAGTGTCGATAGCCGCAAAACTTGTGGCAGACCTTTTGAGTGTGGCGGGCATTGACCGTCTTATCACAATGGATCTCCATGCCGACCAGATTCAGGGATTTTTCAATGTTCCGGTTGATCACCTTTATGCCTCTTCAATTTTTATCCCTTACATCGAGAGCCTACATCTCAAGGACCTTGTGATCGCATCTCCTGACGTGGGTGGTGCAAAGAGGGCTAATTCTTACGCTAAGTATTTTGATGTGCCTCTCGTGCTCTGCCACAAGCAGCGTGCAAAAGCGAATGTTGTTGAAAAGATGACCGTAATCGGAGATGTTACAGGCAAGAATGTAGTTCTTGTTGATGATATCAGCGACACTGCGGGCACTATCACAAAAGCGGCTGATCTTCTTCTCGAAAACGGCGCTGCGTCTGTAAGGGCTCTCTGTAGCCACGCAGTGATGAGCGACCCTGCCACAGACCGTGTCAAGGCTTCAGGTCTTACAGAGATTGTGTTTACAGATTCTATACCTTACGGCAGAGATAACAACAAGGCGGTTGTCCTTCCGGTGGCTAAACTTTTTGCAGACACAATCAGACGCATCCACAATAATCAGTCTATCTCTTCACAATATCTTTTCAAATAATTATTGAGGAATAAAACATCAAAGGGGCGGAGACTCGCGAGTCTCCGCCCCTTTGATGTTTTATAGTTGCGATTATTTTACGTCGATAGAGATAGTTGCCGGTTTCACTCCCTTGGCAGTTGCTGTGAAGTTGAGTTTGCCACCTTCTTTAGAACTTCTTACAATGGCGGTGGCGGCACCGCTGAAAAGATCCATTTCCGGTTTCTGGAAGCTGCGTAGTGATGTCGGGTCGCCATTGGCGGTCGCTTCAAAAGAGCCGGCTCCCTTTACAGAAAATTTTACAGTCCTGTTGTCGGTCGGGACGATATTGCCGTCTTTGTCCGCTACCTGCACCGTGATATAGGCAAGGTCATCGCCATTGGCGTCAAGGGTTTCGCGGTTGGTTGTCAATACAAGATGGTGAGGTTTCCCTGCGGTACGTATTGTTTTTTCAGCTGCGGGATTCCCTTTTTCATCGTATGCCACCACTTTCACTTCTCCCGGTTCATATATGGTCTCATTCCACATTAGCCTTGTACGTGTCTGAAGTGTTGAATCATTTTTCTCTCTCATCCCTTGGCTCTTTCCATTGATGAAAAGTTCTGCTTTGGGATAAGATGTGTAGACGAACACCGGGGTGACTTCTCCCTCTCTGCCTGCCCAGTTCCAATGGGGAAGGATGTGGAGGGTGGAGTTGTTTTTATTCCATTGCGACCGGTATAGATAATATCTGTCTTTTGGAAGCGAGGCGAGGTCTACTATCCCGAATACGGAGCTGTGGCTTGGCCATGCGTTAGTGTCGTAGGGTGACGGCTCTCCGAGGTAGTCGAATCCAGTCCATACAAACTGTCCGAGCACCCATGGTTTCTCATCCATGAAGAAGTCTATGTCGGGGGTGTTAGACCAGTCGCAGGTTTCATTGTCATAGCTTGACGACTGATTGTCAGGATGCATTACCATGTTGTGCTCTTTGTCAAAAGACACAGGGAAATGGTATACACCTCTTGAAGACACTGTTGAAGCAGTTTCGGAGCCAAGAATCATTTTCTGTGGCAGCTTTGCGTATGCCTCCTCATACCTCTGTGGTTTGTAGTTGAATCCGGGTATGTCGAGAGCGGCGGCAAAACCGTTGTCAAGCACGGCTCCGATCTGGTCCATGCCGCATGTCACCGGACGTGTCGAATCAAGTGATTTCACAAGGTTCTGCAACATCGTTAGTTCCGACATTCCGTCCGGTCCCCACTGGCTTGGCACTTCGTTGCCGATAGACCACATCACTACAGACGGATTGTTGCGGTAATGTTTCACCATGTTGGTGATGTCGCGTTCTGCCCATTCATTGAAGACGGCGCCATAGCCGTTTGGAGATTTAGGACGGAATCCCCAGTCGTCAAACGGTTCCACCATAAGCATTATGCCGAGTTCGTCGCAAAGTTCCACAAGTTCCGGTGCCGGCATGTTATGGGCGGTGCGGATGGCGTTCGCGCCCATGTCTTTCATGATCTCCACCTGATGACGCAGTGCTGATTTATTGACAGCCGTACCAAGGGGACCTAAGTCATGGTGATTGCATACGCCTTGGAATTTCGTGGGCTCTCCGTTTAAGAAGAATCCTTTTTCAGGGATATATTCAAGTTTGCGGATACCGAACCTGGTGTCGTAGGCGTCAACCTCCTTGCCGTCGACAATCAGTTTGGTCTTGGCAGTGTAAAGGGCAGGGGATTCAGTGTTCCACAGCTCCGGCTTGTCCACAAGAAAATTCTGTACGAAATTCTGTCCGCGGCTCACGTATTGGGATTTATTGGAAGCCACGACTTTGCCGTCGGGAGAAACGATATCTGTGACAATATCTACCTTTTCCCCCTTTTTAGCTCCGGCTATTTCCATTTCCAATCTTACGGAAGCTTCATTTTTAGAGACATCCGGGGTGGTGATATATGTTCCCCATGTAGGGATGTGAACCCTGTCTGTGTTGACCACATGCACGTTGCGGTAAAGTCCGGCTCCGGGATACCAACGCGATGCACGTTCAAAATTCTCGAGTTCGACAACCATTTCATTGTCGCCGGGTTTTACAGCATCGGTTACGTCTGCATAGAAAGAGTCATATCCGTATGGCCAGTATGCCACCTCCTTGCCGTTGACTTTCACATGGGCGTTGCTCATAGCCCCGTCAAAGACAAGAGTGATGTTGCGGTTTGTGGTGTCTGGCACTTCAAAAGAGGTCTTGTAAGTGCCCTTGCCGATAAAGGGGAGTCCGCCTGTACGTCCGGTTTTTAGAGTCTCTTCAGTCTCTCCGTTTTGTTCCACTGCTACTTTCTGTAGATCGTTGGCAACATCAAACGGTCCATAGATCGCCCAGTCGTGGGGCACTCTCACTTGTTGCCATTTGGTGGAAGCGTCGGGTCTCCCCTTGGTAAACTCCCATCCTTCATTCAGGGTGGTGACCTGTCTGTCTGCAAAAGCATTGAAAGTCATGCCTCCAGAAAGAGCCATGAGAAATAAAAGTGAATTTTTGGTCATTATTATCATTTGATTAAAAAAATCGTCTGGACAGACGGTCTTGGCAAAACGACTTCATTGTGACCGTCCGATTAATATTAGGGTCCTAAGTTTTTTGGTATGACTACCTCCGACATTGGTGTCCATAATTACTGAGATCTGTTGCAATAATCGTTTTTTTGAGGGGTATTTTGCCACTTGTCTCAAACATATAACGCAATACGCACACAATTGTTTTAACTTATGGGGTGACGATTTGCAATCATTATAAAATTTTGTGAATTTGTAAGAACGCGTTTATCAGAAATTGTTTACTTTTGTCATGAGTTAAGATTTAGAAGAGTATTTGAGATTGTTTTGAGACTGAGTGAAGGAGTTATGGGGTTGCATAATGATTGAATGAAGACTTAAAACAAGCCAAAAAGACTTCTAAAGATTTCTTAAAAGTAAACGTACTCTTAAGATGGTTGTACCCCGAAATTAAGGAACCAAATCTAAGGTACTGGGTCTAAATAACCATGTGTGTCGTCATGACGACACACATGGTTATTGTTTAAAAGGCTGTTAAGAATTAGAATACGTAGCCTACACCGAGGTGGAAAGTGGGGGTATGGTTGCCGAAGTCTGCAATCTTGATGAAGTCTGTACCGAAATCGGCTCCTGCATAGAATTTGTTGATCTGGAATCCGAACCCTATGTGCCATCCTGCCTGGAAGCGTTTCATTCCAATCTCATCGTCAAACAGGCTTATGCTCTCGCTTTCGTGCTGACCATTGTATGAAGCCTTTGCCGATAATTCCGCCAACGCATTCAATTTAAGGTTGAATCCAGCAAACGGAATGAAAGCTACATTTGAATTTTCACCAAACACAAGTTTGTAGGATATGTCGAGTGGCACACTGAAACTCATTGTTGTCAGGCTTCCGGTCATTTTCAGACCTGATTCAGATGCACTCTCGGACTCAAATCCCATATCCATTTTCAAACCTGTCTGAAAGAAGAGAGGGGTGTTTTTACTCAGGGCGAAACCATGGACATAACCCACCTCAAAACCGTTTGTGCCGTCACCTCCGAGATCCCGATATTGATACATCAGCGTGATGCGGTTGTAGTCCGCGTTCGGGTCAATAGGTGTCTGGGCTTTCATGCTTTGGCATGACATCACAATAATCATTGCCAAGATAAGTAGCATTCGTTTCATAACAATAATAATTTAGTTAGAAATAGGGTTGCTAACAAGTTAGCGCTCCTAAATTATATCATTTTTAGAAATAATACAACTTTTTTCTTGTAAAACATCTTCTCTATATAAGAATAATAAAATATCCGGGCATTTCTTGTAGGAAGAAACACCCGGATATAATCCTTATTATTTTTACCGGGTTTATATATTTGTCAAGACCCGGCTTGTCGTGTGTTGTCTGATTACCAGATTATGATGCGCTGGGAAGCGGGGAGATACATCGGATCGCCTTCTTTGATATCGAATGCCTTGAAGAAGGGCTCGATATTTTTGAGGGAAACGTTCACACGGTTTTTACCAAGTGAGTGAACGTCGCCTGATGTGAGCGAACGGATTTCCTCATCGCGGATATTGTTTGCCCAAAGGTTTGCGAAATTGAGATAGAATGCCTGAATAGGGGTGAATCCGTCGATCATGGCTTTTTCAGATTCAATATCCACACCTTTTTTCTTCTGCGAATCAAGGAAAGCTGTCATTGCTATGCGGAGGCCACCCTGGTCTGCGATATTTTCACCGAGGGTATACTCTCCGTTTGCATGGAGTCCGGGAAGAACTTCAACAGCGGAAAATTGATCAATAAGACCTTTGGTAAGATTTTTGAATGCTTCTGCATCTTCCGGTGCCCACCAGTTTGCCATGTTGCCTTCAGCGTCAAACTGACAGCCCTGGTCATCAAACCCATGAGTCAGCTCATGACCGATCACTACGCCGATTCCGCCATAGTTTTCTGCATCGCTTGATTCCGGGTCATAGAAAGGAGCCTGGAGAATACCGGCAGGGAATACGATCTCGTTGTTGAGAGGATTATAGTATGCATTGATAGTCTGTGGAGTCATGCTCCATTCAGTACGGTCAACAGGTTTTCCCCATTTGTTTAGAGTCTCCTGCACCTGCCACATATTAGCGTTGTGAACGTTCTCCCAGTATGATAGTGAGGGATCGATATCCAATGTTGAATAGTCTTTCCACTTATCGGGATAGCCGATCTTGACAGTGATGGAGTTAAGTTTCTTCATCGCCTGCACCTTGGTGTCGTCGCTCATCCAGGGAAGATGTATGATATGCTTGCCGAGAGCGTTGCGGAGATTTTCAACAAGACCGATCATATAATCTTTTGAGCTCTGTGGGAAGTATTCTTCCACATAGAGTTCGCCGATCGCTTCACCGAGATAGCCTTCAGTCACGCCGAGGGCACGTTTCCAACGGGGTTGCTGTTCCTGCACTCCGCTCATCACTTTGTTGAATTCGAAGGCGGCATTGCTGAAGTTGTCGCTAAGGAATGGAGCTGCACCTTTCACGTATTGCCACAGGTAATAGTCTTTCTTTTCGCGGTCGGTTAGAGATTTGAAAAGGTTGTCAGCCTGCTTTACGGTGTTGATCTCGGTTACGATCACCTGTTCGGGAGTCTGGATTCCCATAGTCTCGATAAAGAAACGGTCCCAGGGGAGATTGGGATACATCTCTTTCAGCTGAGCTATTGAACGGGGATTGTACATTGCCGGAATGTTGCGGCTTTCCTCACGGGTCCAGGTAGAGTCAGCAAGAAGGGTCTCGATTTTCATCACGTTCTTTACGATACGCTTTGCGTCTTTCTTGCTATAGCCGGCGTTTATCATCTGGCGTTCCACCAGTTTCTGATAAGCGTCTCTGACGTCTTTGTTTCTCTTGTCGTTTTTGAGATAATAATCGCGGTCGCCGAGAGAAAGTCCTCCGCCGCTGACATACATTGCATATTCCTTGCTGTTGGCAAGATTTTCCATCGGACCGGCTCCGAATAGGGGAGACCCATAGTTCTTGTGCATCCAGAGGAACAGGTCTGTCATCCCTTCGGGAGTGGTGTTTTCAATCTTGGCGAGGTCTGCCTTGATCGGTTCGGCTCCAAGTTCGTTCCTGCGCACGGAATCCATTGCAGCTTCATAGAGGGCGGCGATTTTATATGCGTTAGTACCTTTCTGAGGGTTTGTCTTGGAAAGGTTGGTCACGATTCTCTTGATACGGTTGTTGCTTGAATCATTGAGAATGTTGAACTGACCATAGCGGGCATATTCAGCAGTGAGGGGATGATCTTCCATCCATCCCTTATTCACGTGCTGATAGAAATCTTTTGATGCCGGTGTGTTCGGGTCGATACTTTTGGGATCCAGGCTCTTGAGATGCTCAGCTCCGGCTGCAAAAGGTGCTGCAGCCATTGCAAGAACGAGAGCGTAATTTAAAAGTCTCATAATTAATAATTATTTGGATATAAGTGTCTATAGTTGTTGAAGTGGTGTGTGATGCTTAAACAGGGATCAACACTCTGTTTCAATATGCATACTGTCGCGCATGGTTGTTGATTTTATTTCAGTCTCTTCCCATTCCGAGGTCGGGTCTGACCGCAATGTGATTCCTCCGCCGGTGTAGATGCAATATTTATCCGCTTCTACAAGTGCGCATCTGAGGGTCACATATAAAGAGAAATCAGAAGGTGAACGGTATGGTCCGCAAAATCCTCCATAACAACCACGGTCAAAGTGCTCGAAATTCCGGATCACGTTCAACGCTAAATTTCGTGGCGTGCCACACATTGCAGGAGTGGGGGAGAGGTCGTGCAAAAGAGAAGCCAGTGTTCCCGGAGTAAGTGGATTTGTCGGGGAGCCTGTGATCGGAGTACATAGATGTTCCACTTTTCCTGCATGTCGGGAAACCGTGTCGCCCAATACCGGAGAAATACCGTTTTTTATAAGTGCATCTGAAATGAATGTGGTGACCATCTGTTGCTCTTCAAGATTTTTTGTATCCCATTCTCCCTGTGAATCTGTCGGGCGCGTTCCTGCCAATGCCATTGTAGATAGACCGTTGGCTTTCGATTCAAGCAGCAATTCTGGGGAGGCTCCAATCCAACAACCTGTATGAGGCGTGGAAAAACAGAACACGAATGCATCCGGATGCCGGCGTGCAAGTTCTGCAAATGTCGACCCGACATCGACAGAGCCGCTCTCAACACACGCTCTCGCAGCAACCACCTTCCCGTTTCCTATTGTTTTAAGCGCCTCCTTGATACCCTCTATTTCTGCCAGATGTTCTGAAGGAGTTGTGGATCTGACAGGAGATACGTAGCCGTTTCCATTAGAATTTAAGAAAGGTTTCACTGGTTTGTATGGGATAGTGAGCCAGGGCAGGTTCGGGAGAAATGGGGCTATCACAAATCCCGGAGTTCCGATACCTTCCACCACACCCTCCGACGAACCAAATGTGATCATCAGGTCCCCCGGTCTTCTATAGGCATAGAAGGAGAGGCGGTATTCAATAGCTCCGCGGATTTCGTCGCCGAGGGAAATCTCAGCAGACGGATCGGAAAAAAATATCATCGGCCCGTTTGTTGCGCGCCGTGTGTCTTTGTCAAATCTTATTGCCACTTTGGTTATGAATTTAAGAAGTTGACGGAAGCTGATACAATCAATGCTTGTGCTCTTCAGGATACCCGTTCACCGATAAGCTCGAATGGATAAGCTTCCGTGATCCTGACATTGACAAAGTCTCCGGGGATTAAGGAGTTGTCGTTTATGATAACCTCCGGATCCACTTCCGGAGAATCATATTGCGTTCTTCCATATGCGGAATCACCCTCGATGCGGTCGATAAGTACTTTTTGAATAGTTCCAATCATCGCTTCGTTGAGTTCAAGGGCGATACTTTCCTGGATTTCCATTATTTTGTCAAGACGTTTTTGCTTAATATCCTCAGGAATCGTATCTTCGAGGTTTTTGGCCGCGAAGGTGTCGTCTTCCTCACAATAGGCGAATGCGCCCATTCTGTCGAATCTTTGTTTTTTGACAAATTCGGTGAGTTCTTCAAATTCGGTTTCCCCTTCCCCGGGGAAACCGGTCATAAGAGTGGTACGTATCCTGATTCCGGGCACCTGTTTCCTAATCTCTTCAAGCAGGTGTAGTGTCTGTTCTTTATCAATGTGGCGTCGCATATTATCCAACACCTTGTCGGAGATATGCTGTAGAGCTATGTCGAGATATTTGCAGACATTGTCGTATTTTGCCATCACCGGAAGAAGATCCATCGGGAAATCGGAAGGGTAGGCATAGTGGAGTCTGATCCATTCCACACCTTCGGTCTGTGCCATTCTTTCCACAAGTTCGGCAAGCGCATGCCTGCCGTATAGGTCCGTGCCGTATGAAGAGAGATCCTGGGCTATCACATTAAATTCTTTGACCCCTTCCTTCACAAGTTGGGCGGTTTCCTCAAGAATTTCTTCAATCGGACGGGAGGTGTGTCTACCGGTTATTATGGGTATGGCGCAGAATGCGCAGAACCGGTTACATCCTTCGGAAATTTTCAGGTATGCACTATGGGGAGGAGTAGTGAGGGTGCGTTCCCATGATTTCGGAGTCTCTTTCTTGGGGGAACGGTCGGGGAGAGTCTGGATAAAGTTTTTCCAATCGAATTTCCCATACCATACGTCCACTTCGGGCATTTCTTCCTTCAGGTCGTCCATATATCGTTGTGACAGGCATCCCATCACAATTATCTTGTTGATTTCTCCCTCTTCTTTCAATGCGGAGAGATCAAGTATGGTGGATATTGATTCTTCTTTGGCGTCGGCGATAAAGCCGCAAGTGTTGACCACGACATACTCACCGCAAACGTTGTCCGAGTCGTGGGCCACTTCATAACCTTTTGCCGCCAATTGACGAATGAGCCGCTCCGAATCTATAAGGTTCTTGGAGCAGCCCATTGATATGATGTCTATCCTGTTTTTCTTATACATGTCAACTTCTTATTTTTCAGAAAGGAAGAGAGATCTGATAAACTCTTCCGGGCGGAAAATCTGAAGATCGTCGATTCCTTCGCCTATACCGATATATTTCACCGGTATCTTAAACTGGTCGCTTATTCCGATCACGACTCCACCTTTTGCCGTGCCGTCGAGTTTGGTGACAGCGAGCGCGTTTACTTCCGTAGCCGCCACAAATTGTCTTGCCTGTTCGAAAGCGTTCTGTCCGGTAGACCCGTCAAGCACAAGGAGAATCTCCTGCGGTGCGTCGGGAACTACACGTTTCATCACGTTTTTGATCTTGGTAAGCTCGTTCATCAACCCTACTTTGTTGTGAAGTCTGCCTGCTGTGTCTATTATGACTACATCCGCGCCCTGTGCCTTTGCGGAAGAGAGTGTGTCGAACGCCACTGCGGCAGGATCGCTTCCCATTTTCTGTTTCACCACGGGGACGCCTACGCGTTCTCCCCAGATGTCGAGTTGTTCGATCGCAGCAGCGCGGAAAGTATCGGCAGCTCCGAGCACCACCTTGTTGCCGGCTTTTTTGTATTGCGCGGCGAGTTTCCCGATTGTGGTGGTCTTCCCGACACCGTTTACCCCGACAACCATAATCACGTATGGCTCTCCGGTCTTTTTAACTTCAAAATCATCGAGCTGAGCGTCGGCGTTATCCGGGCGTGCAAGCATGTCGGTGATTTCTTCACAAAGAAGATTGTTGAGTTCGTCTGAATTGACATATTTGTCGCGTGCCACACGCTCTTCTATTCTTTCAATGATTTTCAGTGTAGTGTCAACACCCACATCGCTGGTGATGAAAGCTTCCTCCAGGTTGTCGAGCACTTCATCATCGACTTTGCTTTTGCCTGCAACGGCACGAGTGATCTTGCTCCAGACGCCTTCTTTAGTTTTCTGAAGGCCGGTGTCAAGCTTTTCTTTTTTTTCTTTGGAGAACAAGTTTTTAAAGAATCCCATATATCTGTCAGTTTTGATTCTGAATAGAAGTGTGATGTGTCTTGAAGACCGCGGTCCGGATCTTTTTCAGTCAAAACCGCATAATCGTCAGATGGAATAATTTCAATTGAATTATCATGCGAAGTTAACGAAAAATCCTCTAATCTGAAAATTTAGAGCCGATTACTTTATATTCCGCTGAATATTTGGCTTTTTCAATGCATAATCCTTTTTTCAATGCATAATGCGTAATTCATAATTCATAATCTTTTTCCTATAATCTTTTTTCAATTCATTTGGGGCAGGGAAGCAAAAGCTTTGCTTCTGAACATGAACAGCTCCGCGCGGGTTCTAAATACACAGGTTTCGCAAGGGAGACATTATAAAAATAAAAAAAGTAGAACAGAGAGTGAAAAATGGTATTTGATAATCAAAATATTAGAAAGTGTTCTAAAATGAAAATATGAAACGTTCTAAAAATTTCAAAAGTGTTCTACTTTTTAACCAATTGGCAATTAGTAATTTGTAATTAGTAATGGATTCGGGAGTCT
>CAMTMX010000084.1 GCA_947073495.1 uncultured Porphyromonadaceae bacterium | reverse complement strand
TTCTTTGCCTCCTCAAGAAGAGTGAGATACTCGTCAAGCATTTTTTTCTTGGGGAATGTGATGCCATACACGCGAACAAGCTGATTCCGCTTTTCATCTCCTCTCCAATATGCACCGGCAAGAGAAAGAATCTTTGCAGCCTTAATGGGAGCGGTGTTCGGGATGTGCGGACCACGGCACAGGTCGGTAAAATTACCCTGTGTATATGTCGTGATATGACCGTCTTCAAGTTCACTGATAAGCTCGCACTTATACGTTTCACCACGGTCACCAAACATTTTGAGCGCATCCGCCTTAGATATGTCCGACCTGACAATATCCTCTTTACGGGCAACAAGCTCCATCATCTTATCCTCGATTTTTTTGAAATCTTCGGATGTTATCTTGTGTTCCCCCGGATCTATATCGTAGTAAAAACCATTTTCTATTGCAGGGCCGATGCCGAACTTCACACCGGGATAAAGTTCCTGAAGAGCCTCCGCAAGAAGGTGGGCAGAAGAATGCCAGAATGCATGCTTACCCTCCTCGGAATCCCATTTGAAGAGCTCTATTTTTGCATCCTCGGCAATCGGACGGGATATATCCCAATCCTGACCATTTACTTTGGCGGCAAGGACATCGGCGGCGAAACGCGGGCTTATGCTTTCTGCAACCTGAAGAGGAGTCACGCCTGACTCATATTCTCTCACGCCACCGTCGGGGAAAGTGATGTTGATCATATAATGAAGATTGTTTTTTCCTTTTTAATTTGATTGCACCCGATTGTCATCTTTTATTCATAAAATCGATCACAACGGTCTGCGCATATTAATTCGCGCAAAATTACTAAAAAAATCCCATATTTCCTCAATAAGGATTAAACATTTTTTATGATCCTTTATTTTTAAACATTTTCTAAGAAGTTTAAACGTGTTTTAATAGCAGTTTATCATTTCATTTCCCTTATCGTCGCAAAAATTTGTTAATTTTGCATTTAGTTATGAATATCCCAACTTCAATCACACCTGACATCTTCATGCGATCCCTTTTGCTTGCTTTAGGGATTGCATCTTCATCTGCACCCCTGCAAGCTCAGGTAAATGCAGAACAGGTTCTCACAATAGGAAGAAATGTTCTTTCGATGGAAGATTATATGCTGTCTATACAGTATTTCAATCAAGCAATAAAAGCAAAGCCATATCTTGCCGACCCATATCTATATCGTGCGATAGCAAAACTCAATCTTGACGACTTTCAAGGCGCAGAGGCAGATTGCAACAAAGCGATCGAGCTGAATAAATTCAAAACCGAGGCATATAAGGTCAGAGGTTTTGCGCGTCTATGTCTTGGGAAAGAAGAAGTGGCGATTGAAGACTACGACATAGGACTGTCTCACAATCCTATCGATAAGTATTTTCTTTTCTATAAGGCGGTCGCACAGACCGAACTGAAAAGATACAACAGCGCCGATTCCACATTCTCAACCCTTCTTCGTCAATTCCCAAAATTTGAGGAAGGGTTTTCCGCACGAGCCCGTCTTAACCTTGAACGGGGCGACACAATCGCTGCCCTTGGAGACCTTGATTCTGCATTGAAACTTTCAAAAAGCCTTATCAACCCTTATCTGATGAGGGCAGCAATCGAATGGAAGCGCAAGGAATGGGATAAAGCCGCGGAAGATATGGACGCCGCCATCAGATTGCGTCCGGAAGTCGCCGACCTATACGTCAACAGGGCATTCATCCGTTATAATTCAGATGATTTCTTCGGAGCCATGAGCGACTACAATTATGCGCTTGAACTCGAACCGGAAAACACCTCGGCTCTTTTCAACCGCGCTTTGCTTCGTTATGAAGTCAAAGACCTCTCTCGATCTGAAGACGACATGACAAGCGTACTTAAAATCGATCCGGCAAACTTCCATGCGCTCTACAACCGGGGACTTATACGCCTTGAACAGAATAAAAACAAGGAGGCTCTTGCAGATTTCGACGCCATCACAAAAAAATATCCACGCTTTTATCCCGTTTATTATGCAATGGCAGAGGCTCATAGGAACCTTGGAGACATGCGTTCTGCCATGCAGCTTGCATATCACGCCGACGATCTAGTGAAAAAATATGTAAAAAATCCCGAGAAAAATCCACTCGACCGTCCCGCAATTGCAGCAGCGGAAAGCAACGACGTAAATGATCATACAGATCACGAGGAATCGGAAATGGAAGTGATGGACAAATTCAACCGTCTTGTGACCGTTTCTCAGGCCGTCGAAACACAACTTTCATATAATGAAAAAATAAAAGGCAGAGTCCAGGATCGCAACGTGCAAGTAGAACCTGAACCCATGTATGCCCTCACTCTGTCTGAAACCCCTGTCACGCTTAAATCCGTTTCAAATTATTTCAGGGATTTGGACGATCTTAACAGACAACGTTACATTTCAAAGCAATTTTATCTGAATCCGGGCACGCCTTCTGCATTTGACGAAGACGACGCCCAACGTTTGTTTGGATATGCGGATGAACTCAAAGAGCAAATCTCCGCCGGCAAAGGACGCCCCATTGACAGGCTTGCACTCGGCATAACCTTGACTATGCTTAAGAATTATCCTGAAGCAATTGAGAATCTTGACAAAGTTCTCGAATTTGATGACAAGTTTACCGTTGCCTATATGGCACGTGCATTTGCAAAATATGCAAATGCGAAGGCACTGGAAAAAGCCCAAAGACACTCATCAGAGAATGAAAATTTCCTTGACAGGCGCGCTGCTGCCGCTGCCCTTCAAGATGTCCTGAACGATTATGACCGCGCTATACAACTAAATCCACGCCTTGTATATGCATGGTTCAATAAGGGCAATATATTTTATGCAGCAGGCGATTTCACATCCGCCCTGCAATGCTATGGAGAAGCCATAAAGATCGACCCTTCATTTGGTGAGGCGTACTTCAATCGCGGACTTTCATATTTGCAGTCAGGAAACAAAAACCTGGCATTCTCCGATCTTTCAAAAGCCGGAGAACTCGGTGTACTACCATCATACAACATCCTTAAACGAATGAAATAGTATTGATAATGATAATAAAATAAAAGTCCGCGTTAAAAAAACGCGGACTTTTATTTTATCTATGGCATGTTGATTATTCACCTGCCTTAGCTGCAGCACCACGGGCTGCACGGGTGAGCTGAACAGCGCAGACAACAGCGTTCTTAGCGTTCATGAGCTCAAGACCTTCGTAGTGGAGATCTCCTACTGCAAGGCTCTTGCCAAGACCAAGGCTATCCACATTTACCACAAGGCGCTCTGGAATCTGGTCGTAGAGAGCTTTAACTTTAAGCTTACGGAGTGAAAGAGTGAGCTTACCACCGGCTTTCACACCTTCTGCATGACCCTCTATCTTAACAGGCACTTCCATTACGATAGGCTTCTCAGGACCAACCTCGAGGAAATCAATGTGAAGCACAGTGTCTTTTACCGGCTGGAACTGGATGTCTTTCATAACTGCAATTCTCTTGTCTCCCTTGATATCAAGATCGATCTCGAAGATATCGGGAGAATAGATGAGCTTGCGAACGTCTTCCGCCTTCACAACGATATCTGTTGTGATAAGACCGCGCTTGCCGTCTACGTCAACGATTTTTTCTCCCTCTTTGAGAGTGCCGGCGTAAGGAAGATCTACGATCTTGCCACCGTTAAGAACTGCGGGGATTTTACCCTCTTCACGCAAAGCCTTTACAGACTTCTTGCCGAGCTCGGTACGAGGTTCGGCGCTAAGTTGAAATTTTTTCATTGTTAATTGTTGTGTTACTCAAAATAAGTTTTTTGCTCCGGCTGATTCGCCTTTGGGAGCCGCCCGCATCCTTTCGGAAGCCAGGCAACAGATTTCCCATCACACGTTTTTGCTCAAAAGCGCCGCAAATTTACAAAATTTTTCTCATCCGCACAACTATACATTAATTTTCAGACGTTTTATTTCCCATTATTTCATTAAATTTGCAATCCAAATCACCAAAATCTAAACCAATTATGATCTCATCTAAAGAACAGCTTGAAGAGACAGCCCTGGAATGCGGACTCCTCCCCTTTTTCGCCAACAACGTGCGTGGACTGTCCGTACAGGAAATGGCAGCCCCCGGGATGCTTTTTGGTGAAACTACAGATGATTACGGTTGCTGGGAATGGAAAGGTCCGGTTATCAGGGAACAAACCACTGCATACGGTAAATTTTTCAGGAATAAAGCCGGTTTCGTTTCATTGGAACTTCTTCCCGATTTCCTGAACTATAGACGAGCCGCCTATCCTCTTGAGCCCGATTCCAAGGAAGAGATGATATTGGAAATAATCGAGCAATACGAAAAAATAACCTCTACAGAACTTAAACGACTGATATTTGGCAACTCATCTTACCGCCGTCAAGCAACGGATCTTGTCGACATAGATGCAAAACGCAAACTGACCTCGAAAAAAGATCCTATTCCCTCAAAAGAGAAACCCGGCAGGCACAGTCTTGAGGGGCCTCTACAGAAATTACAGATGGGAGGCAGACTATTGATAGCGGATTTTCAATATAAGTACACGAAACGCGGCGAGCGGTATGGCTGGGGTGTGGCGCTTTACTCCACTCCTCAATTATGGTTGGGCGCAAATATAGCGAAATGTATACGTACGCCTGAAGAATCGTTCGAACTACTTGTAAACCATCTCTCTAATAAATTGCCAAACATACCTGAGTCTCAGATCCGCCTACTCCTGAAATAATTTCCACAGGCAATAACAATGTAATGGATCCGCAAAAACTGCTAAGAGTGCGCTCCTAAAATTAAAAATGAGATAAATTTCACACATTTCTCAAATTTTGTTTTGAAAAATAAAATTTATCACTTAACTTTGCCACATGATGGGAAGCAAGCGCATTCAGATATGCCGTCTCTCATCTGTTTAAACACGTAATTTTATAGTTTAAACAATTCATTTTTAGCTATGATACATTTGCATCTTTCTGACTACGTTTTCAGAGTGCCTGTTCCAACAGTTGGCAAACGGATGCTGTGTGTATAGCGTTTTTCACCAACTTTTTTATTCAGCAGAATCTCCGGTAGCCATTGGTGCGTCTTTACGCCACCTTCCAAACTACCGAAGCCTCTGATTGCATGTTCGCAATCAGAATATTCTGCACATCTTAAAACCTGTGAAGGCGAAATCCGCTCAGAGCACATTGACATGGTGAAAAACTGCCTGAGGAGAAGGCCTCAGACATGCTACAAAAATGAATTGAAAACAAAGCATCGCTGTACTTTCCGTGCAAGATGCAAAACATTATTAACTTAAAACTATAAAATTATGACAACTAAAAACACTCCACTCACACTCTCCCCTCTCAAACTCACCACCTACTCTCCGGATGATGAGGTGGCTAAATCATTCATGGAATTTGATAGGTTTGACTCCCGGCATCATTTCTCTGCCGGGCTCACTCAGTCCGGAATAGCTATAATGATGCGTTTCGTCAACAAACGTGCGTTCTCCGACGAACCCGCCAAAGGGATAAGACGCATGGTGACGGTAAAACTTGTAGACGCCTGCGCCTACCTGACTGTCGCCACCACAAGAATACGTATCACCATTCCTACCGGCGCAAAAGATGATTTCCACAGAGTGGATTTCCCTTTTGCCTACTCTAATATCTGCAAAGACCACACCTATAAGGTTATCGTAACTGATGACAATAGCAAGGAAATTCTTGGTGAAACAAGTTTCAACATATACGACGAACTTCTATATGGAGAAGACACATCCCGGTGGTATGTTGTGGATGCCGGAGGCATGCGTCCCGAAAACGAAAATGGATATTACAAATCCTATAATGTTGGGACTCTCTCCTACCCTAAAGTCCGTTTCGATATTCTGCCGAAAATCTCTCCCGTCCCCGACATACTCCCGGAACTCGAAATTAGGGTCTATTTCCCCGACGGCACGATTGACAACAGTTTCTGCAATCCGATATGCGATGATTTCGACATGAATGAATACCACGTTGAAATGCCCATATTGGTCAATGATTCCAACAAAGGTATATGTTATGCAGAACTGCTATGCCTGGACTATCCGATAGCCGGATGTGTATTCAACACTAAAAGCGGTTATCATAGCGGTGCCTGGTTTGGCAAGAATCTTGAATGTCTTGACCAATATACTCTGGAAGCGGCAAGCGAACGTTTCAGAGCGGCATTCTCAGAAAATAATGAAAATGAAGAAGATGATATAACTGACGAAGAATTTGAAAAAGCTCTGTCAGAATTCGTCTTTGGCGAACTCATTCCTTCCGATGATTCAGATACAATTGACGATAATCCGGACACAGACTTCGTTAACGACAAACCGGAACTTGAAACCCAATTGGATGCGGGTCTAAATCAACGTACACCTCTAAGTTTGGATGACCTCACGGGACTCTCCAAAGTAAAGGAGAAGTTCTCCACCTTTGAAAAAATAGTATCATTTAATAAAATGCGTGTGGAGAACAACCTCCCGGCTCTATCACTTCCCCTTCATGCAGTTTTTCTGGGATCGACAGGTACCGGGAAGACAACTGTGGCGAAAATGATGGGTGAAATGCTTGCCAAAGCGGGTATTCTTTCAAAAGGTCATGTCGTTATAAAGGAACGTGCCACACTATTGGGTCCCAACTATAGCATGGAAGAAAAAAACACTCTCGAAGCGATAGAGGAAGCAAAGGGTGGGATACTTTTTATTGACGAGGCATATCAGCTTTATCAGCCCAACGATCCGAAAGACCCGGGGAAATTTGTCATAGAAACTCTCTTGACAGCTCTCGCCGATGAATCGAACCGCGATTGGATGTTGATTCTCGCAGGTTATCCTGACGTGATGAGGAAACTATTGGAAATGAATCCTGGATTTAAATCAAGGATTCCGGAATCAAACATCTATGTGTTCGATGACTTTACAGAATCCCAACTTTTGGAAATAGCGGAACGCTATTTTGCAAGGGAAAAATACAGTTTGACAGAAGAGGCACGTATCGCACTGTCAAGAAGACTCCATTCAGACTATATATCCCGTGACAAAACATTCGGCAACGCGCGATATGTGATCAACCTCATCCAGACCGAGATAATTCCAGCAATGGCACTGCGGGTAGTGGCAAACACCTCCAACGATCCCCGATCCCTGTCAGAAATCCAGCCATGCGACATCCCCCAACCCAAAGGACTACCTCACCCCCACCGCTCCCCCATCGGATTCAGAGCCTAATCGTATGAATATAGTTAGCGTTTGGTGTTAAAAATAGCCGCCCAAAATCTGGACGGCTATCTTTTTATCGCCTAAACGCTATCGCGGACGGTTGTACTAAGAATAATCCTGAAACAGGCTTTAGCAACCCAAGATAAACGACCCAAGATTAAATGAGCTTGCAAAAATTAGATTACATAATAGAAAGAGGAGGACATATCACAATTTGTATGATGATATAGTTGAGGAAGAACAAGGCGGTCAAGCCCGCGCCGAATATGGCAAGAGCCTGATTAAAAATCTTGCGAAAGAACTTGAACCTGAGTTTGGCAGTGGATTTGGTAAACGCCAATTGGATTATAGTAAGAAATTTTATCTGGAGTTTCCGATTGTGCATACACTGTATGCACAATTGAACTGGTCGCAATATAAATGGCTTTTAGACATT
Source organism: uncultured Porphyromonadaceae bacterium (assembly GCA_947073495.1). GTDB lineage: Bacteria > Bacteroidota > Bacteroidia > Bacteroidales > Muribaculaceae > Lepagella. The sequence goes on along the minus strand of CAMTMX010000084.1, from coordinate 6,044 downwards.
GCCGACAAGGATAAGAGAGAATATTACATACTTGAAACTATCAACAACTGTTGGACGGCACGTCAAATGAAGCGTCAGATCAATTCCATGCTTTATGAACGTATGCTTCTGAGCAACGATAAAGAAGCGGTTTTGGCTATGGCTCGCAAGGAAAGAATGCCTGAAAAGCCGCAGGAGATTGTAAAGGACCCTATGGTGCTGGAATTCCTTGGTTTGGAGAAACGGGCTCATTATTATGAAAGCGATCTTGAGACAGAACTGATAAATCACCTTCAGGAATTTATTCTTGAACTCGGCAATGGATTCACATTCGTGGCTCGCCAGAAACGTATATTGCTTGAAGATGATGAATTCTTCATCGACTTGGTGTTTTACAACCGTCTTGCCCGTCGATTCGTCATTTTCGAGTTGAAGACCGGAGAGGTTACCCATCAGGACTTAGGTCAGCTGCAGATGTATGTCAACTACTATGACCGCACAGAAAAGTTGCCGGAAGAGAATCCAACCATAGGTATACTGCTCTGTACGGCAAAGAACGACACACTTGTAAAGATGACGCTGCCCGCTGACAATAACACTATTGTGGCATCGAAATATCAACTCTATCTCCCTACCGAGCAACAACTGATTGCCGAAGTTGAGAAAGTAAAAAAAGAATGGGAGGAATCACGATGAAACAGCGATACATTCATATAAGCCTTCCGGCATTGACTGGATTGGAGACATCCCGAGCCATTGGAAGGTGTTAAGACTTAAACATTTGATTCGAATGAAAAGCGGGGATACCTCTTTCATCGGAACAAATTGACCCGGAGCAGGGTTGTTATCCTATATTTGGAAGAAATTGTGGGAATGGGTCTTAAAACATAATAAAAAAATACTCATCTTCAGAATGTTGGTATTCGATTGAATTATAGAAAAAGAGATAAGACCTCCACTATGAAATAATCATGATCTTTTGTCAGTTTATTATTCATACTCGATTGTAATCTCAGAACTTATTTGTAATTTTGTTGTTAGGATAACCATCCATATCCCGTAGAATGATGCAAAGGAACTCAATGCATAGAATATAGTTAAATTTATCTATAACATTATGAATAAATCCTCAAATCAGGATTCATCAACAGCCAATACACTAACGATAAAGGATGTAGCGAGGTGGCTGGCTATGATGGCGGCGACCGACGGAGTAGTAACTCCAGCCGAACGCATGTTGTTAAAAGAGTTTGCACAGTTGCATGGCATCATTCCTAATTCGTTGTTGCGGATGGCTCACGCGATTGCCAACAAAGTAGATATCCCGGAAGTAGAATTTGTCAATCACTCCACGATGAAAGGTCGTATGTTCGAGAAATTTGTTGTGCGACTCACTTCCGATTCTTCTCGTTTCACTCATTTGAACTGGTCAAGCGACAAATATGTTGATGGGATATATTTTCTCGATACTTTGATGCCTGATTTATATCTACGTCATCGATTGGATTTCGGAACCGTAGAATATTATGTGGAATGTAAATATCGATCTTCTTTACCTGACGGGACTCTTGACATCAGTACTCAACTAAATCGTTACCGCCGCATGATTTCCGCCAATACTAAAAAGGAATTATTTGTAGCTATCGGACTTGGTGGATCGCCTTCAAATCCGCAACTATTTTACTTAATTCCAAGCCGAATGATTAAAGCGGGGGATGTGATTCAAATCAATCATTACGCTGAATATTTATGTCCTCCGACTCCCGATGGCTTCAACGATTACATCAGTTGCTATTTTTCAAAATATCTTTGAAACAATAGTTCGTTATGTAATCAATTTATCATCTTGTTAAATCTACATAATACAAAATATGGTTTCTTGGTCTAAAATATGCGATATATTAGAGAAATATGCTAACCGAGAGAATGAAATGGCATATCAAAAATCAATTATAGATTTACTTTTGGAAACTTATCTCGGATGGCATAAAGATCAAATAACAGAACAGCCCTCGATGCAACTTGGATCGACAAAAAGGCTCGTGCCGGATGTTGTCATCACAAAGGATAGTCGCAATAAGTTTATCATGGAAGTAAAGGTTCCCTCCCATGTTAGAACTCAAAAGGATATCGACCAGCTGATTTCATATATGAAGCAGCTTGAAACTCCAGTCGGGATATATGTTGGCAAAGAACTCGAGGTATATTTTAAGAATATAGGTGACGGTTCTGATCCAAAACTGGTGATGCATTTAGAATTTAAACATGAGGATGAGCATGGTGAGGATTTCATGACATTGTTTTCTGAGCCTGGATTTACAATTCAGAAAGTAATAGATTATCTGAAGGAGTACGAAAAAAACTTAGCCTTTGAATCGAAAGTAAGTGATTTAGTATCCCATATCCTTTCTACTGATTTTCGAGAAGAGTTAAAGATGATTATAAGCACTCATTTTAGCAACAGAGGAGATGATGTGGTGAAAGCAGCCTTAGAGACTATCAAGTTTGACATAAGCAGGTCGTGTGAAACTCAAGAACTGCCGGATTCTACCAACACACCTTTTCAATCATGTCATTCGCCTCAAAACAAGTATCAGAGGATAAGGCATAAAGGAAGAAATAACGGCATCGTCCAGCGATATGCTTATGATTTGATAAAACAGATTATCGAGAAAAACCCTACACTTAATTTTAGACAAATGTATGCTATCTTTAACCGAAAAAACCGAATTGAAGACATTACACAAGTTAAAGATGAAACCCGATGGTTTATGGATGAAGAAGATATTATCCAAATTGCTGATGGCACAAAAGTCGTAGTTTCAAATCAGTGGGGATTCAATGGCAACTGTAAAGATAAGATGGATAGTATTCTTGAAATAGCAAAACAATATGGGATAGAAATACCTTTACATTGATAGATCTTCTATAGAAAAGTATGTGGAGTCAAGTCTTTATGTATTTTCCCGATTATAGTTTGAAAATCCATCATTGTTTGTAGGATTTCCCGATTATAATCGGGGATTTGTACATTATTTGCTTGTTTTCCCGAGTATAGTTGTGGTAAAACAAGCTCTATAATATTACGAAATATTGAAATAGGAAAAAGTATAAACAACAACTTCAATGGTTGGGGAATTTTGGTTATCTTTGCGCAAAATTTCTGAAATGATGATCTATTTTGATAATGACTATATGGTCGGGGCGCATCCGAAGGTGATGGAACGCCTTGTCGAAACCAATGCTCTTCACACCGTAGGTTATGGCAGAGACCAATTCTGCAAGGATGCCCACGACATTATTCTTAATGCCTGCGGCATTGAAAACGGGGAGGTTTACTTCCTCGAAGGGGGCACTCAAGCGAATGCTGTCGTAATAGACAGACTGCTTGATCACAATGACGGAGTAATCGCTGCCGACACCGCACATATCAACGTGCATGAAGCGGGAGCGATAGAATCTAACGGTCATAAGGTGCTTGCGCTTCCTAACTACGACGGCAAACTTAAAGCCACAGAGATCAGGAAATATCTTGAAGATTTCTATAATGACGCAACAAACCATTATATGGTGCGTCCGGGAATGGTCTATATCTCTTTTCCTACCGAACTCGGCACTATCTACACAAAGAAGGAACTTGAGGATATAAGTGACGTCTGCAAGGAATATAACATTCCTCTATATGCCGACGGTGCCCGTCTTGCTTACGGACTTGCAGCCGAAGGGGTGGATGTAACAATCAAGGATCTTGCAAGAATCTGTGACCTGTTTTATATCGGCGGCACGAAATGCGGAACTCTTTTCGGGGAGGCTGTCGTAACCCGCAGACCGGAACTGTTGCCGAGATTCGTATCTGTGATCAAGCTTCACGGTGCCACTCTTGCCAAAGGGAGGTTGCTCGGAGTTCAGTTCGCCACGCTATTCACTGACGGACTTTATGAAGAGATCGGGAAGCATGCCGTGAAGATGGCTTTGAAATTAAAGGAAGGGTTCAAAAAGAAAGGTTACAAACTTTATATGGACTCCCCCACCAACCAACAGTTCTTCATCCTCCCAAATGAAAAGATCGACAGTCTTAAAGAAGTGGCATCTTTCGAATTGTGGGGTCCAAAAGGTGAAAACGAAACACCTGTACGTTTCGTCACAGACTGGTCAACTGACGAAAAGGATGTAGACACTCTGATTGAAAAACTTTAGTTCAATTAGCAATTAGTAATTAGCAATTGATAATTACTAATAAATGGTTCGCTGACTTTTGTCAACGAACCATTTATTATTATTCGAGCTTCTTATTCCCTCATGTACTTTGCAATCATTGAATAATCGCAATCTTATCTCCTAAATCACTAATTACCAATTACCAATTACTAATTACTAATTACTAATTACTAATTGCTAATTACCTATTGTAGTGTGTCATCGCGAAACCGGCTCCGCTAAGACAGAATGCCTTGACAGCATCCGACGCTTTTTTCAGTTTTTCGGGTAACTGCTTCTGCTCTTCAGGCGGGAATTTGCCTAATACAAAATCTATTTGTCCCCCCTTCGGGAAATTGTTGCCTACACCGAACTTAAGACGTGCATAATTCTGCGTACCCAACTGCTCGGCAATATTCTTTAGACCGTTGTGACCCGCATCCGAACCTTTTTCCCTTATTCGGATAGCCCCAAAGGGAAGAGAAAGATCATCTACTATCACAAGCAGATTTTCAAGAGGCATTTTTTCCTTATTCATCCAAAAACGGACAGCCACTCCACTCAAGTTCATGAAAGTTGAAGGCTTAAGAAGCATCAACTCACAGTTTTTCACTTTCACAACAGCCATGTCGCCATAACGGCATGACTTAAACGGCACTCCCGCCTCTTCGGCAATAGCGTCGCCTACCATGAACCCCGCATTATGGCGCGTGCCTTCATATTCCGGACCTATATTGCCCAGACAGACAATCAGAAACCTTTTCATGTTGTCGTTTATATTGTTCTCATTTTGGCCTTCATCCTTAGAGAAAAGCCTCTTTATAAATTCAATCATCGTCTTCGTCATCATCCTCCCAATCCAAGAAGAATGAGTCGGCATAACTTTCTTCTTTAAATCGGGAAAGTTCACGGCTATCCCGTTTCGTAGGTCTACCCAATCCCTTCTGCCTGTCTACAAATCCTGAAATCTTCGTCATCTCAAGCAACTCATATTGCGATGGCGGGGTCAGGTTTTCAAGATATTCCGGCACAAGCTTTGCGCCAAGACGGTTGGGAGCTATCTGCACTACGCGGAAAGTATACGTGATCGGTGGTTTCTTTACATCAATGATATCTCCGGGCTTGATCATTCTCGACGGCTTGATTGCAACACCGCCCATCGTCACCCTACCCTTTTTGCACGCATCAGTGGCTATGGTCCGGGTCTTGAACACCCTCATACACCATAGCCACTTGTCTATTCTTTCTTCTATTTTAGGCATATTTCAATATAAGTTTCGCAAACGCACTTAAGGTTTGGAGGTTAAGGGGTTATTCTATAGATAATATCTAACGAAGCCGAATTTCTTTCCACAGGTGGAGATTAACCTTTTAACCTTATAACCTCATAACCCTCAACTTCCGCTTGCGAAAGTTGAATTCTTTATTTATTTGTCGGAAGTACGTTCCAATAGAAGGACCGTCTTATTTTCACTATTCAAAAGAGCAACCTTTCCTCCCTGGAGAGGTTTAGCCCTCATTGCCTCCTCAAGAGCAACCACAAGCTGAGTTTCATAATTCGGTTCAGGACATGCCATTCTGGTCATGGCTATCTGCTGAAACGAAATTGAATTGGCAGCGTCCATGTCGGTTTCAAGAGTTCCGTTTATGATATTACATCCTGTATTGCCGTGGAGTTTCCCTTCATCCACATCAATCACGAGTTTCATATCAGGCACGTCGACAGACTGACCGGAAATCTCCCTCACCGCCCAAGTGCCGTTCAGGAACTGAAAATTCTGATGCATCAGCTCCATCACCGGCTGACGGTCTGCATCATAGAATGTAAGATAATAGTCATCTCCGCTAAGACGCCATGAATAGGCACA
>CAMTMX010000083.1 GCA_947073495.1 uncultured Porphyromonadaceae bacterium | reverse complement strand
GCGAAACAATAGGTCAACTCTTTTCACTCCTCTGAATGAACGGCTGACAGCCACTGATGCAACTTTTCACGTCACACACAATTGAAGTTGTATAACTATTCCAGCAAACATCAATAATGAAAAGACATATATTTTACTGCATGATGGCGTTGGCGGCAGCCTGTTCTTTCACTTCATGCGACTGGAACGATCCAGAAGCTGTCGGCAATCATTTCGGCGGCATTACAGAGGTAAATCCTCCGGCTTATTCTGAATATTTGCAGAATCTGCGAAATTACCGCAATAACGGGCATAAAAAAGTGTATGTGTGGTTCGACAACAAAGAGTCGTTTTCTTCACAGGCGGACCATGTTGCCACAGTTCCCGACAGCATCGATGTGCTTGTGCTCAATCATCCTGAAAAGATGACTCAAGCGGTGCTTGATGAAATCGATACCAAGCGAAGCAATACCGGCATGCAGACAGCTTATGCCATAAGTTATCAGGAAATTCGCAAGGCATGGGAACTTGAAAAAGAGCAAGGCGCGACCGAAACTTGGGATAATTATCGCGATGCAGAACTTTCAAAACAGTTTGAATATTTCAACGGAGGAGGCTTTGACCGAATCATATGTGTATACGACGGCCGCGACGTTTCGACCCTTACGGAATCCCAGCATCAGGAATATGCCGCCGATCAGGCAGCATTCCTGAGTCCGTTCAAGTCATGGGCGTCAAACCATATAGACAGTGGGTTTGATTTTCAGGGTATCCCTGCGAATGTGTCAGATAAGGAACTGCTGACTGCAGCCGGCACCATCTTCCTTTCGGAAACTTTGTCTGCCACCAATATTTCCGAAATGAAGTTTATTCTTTCCCGCAATGATGAGGATGCAGCCCTGTCTGAAAAATTTGCAGTCATGACTTCTCTTCCCGTACTTGACCCCACCAAATCCGGACTCGGATATTGGGGTGATGAATACAGCAGCTGGCAGACAGCCCGCTGGGCTCGCACCGCCGATATTTCGGCAATAGGACTCATCAATCTTAATGATGATTACTATAATCCGGATTTTATATATCCTGTTTCACGTGGAGCGATCCAGATACTGAATCCTGCGGCTAAATAATAAAAATGATTTAACCTTAACAAGAATAATGAAAACCCAATCATATATATCAGCTTTCTCTTTGGCATTTCTGGCGCTGGCTTCTTGTCAGGACAGTTATGAGGATGTAGACAACAGCATTTTCGCCCCCACGCTTGAGACAGCTTCCACCATCAATGTAAAACCGTCGGCAACAGAGACAGCCACAGGATATGTGGAGGCATCAATGGCGGTAAAGATGGATAGGGATGTCACCGTGACATTTGTGGCTGATCCTGACGGAGTGAACGTTTATAACGGAATATACGGTGCGGATTATATAATGCTCCCTTCCGACTATTATAATATTCCGGAACCGTCAGCCGTGATTCCGGCAGGAGCCAACACCACGGGTAAGGTGGCTGTAGAGTTTTTTAACCTCGGAGATCTTGACATAAGCAAGACGTATGTTCTTCCTGTGAGGATGACAAGTGAGTTCGCCACATTGAGTAATAATACCTATTACTTTGTGGTGAAAGAGTCAGCGCTCGTGACCGTGACCGCCGACATGACAGAGAACTATGCGGTGTTTGCCCAGGGGGACCAGGCTCCGGAACTTGAAAACCTCAGCAAGATAACGGTGGAGGCTCTTCTTTATCCGATAGATTTCCCGAACATGCTTTCCACAATCATGGGTATAGAGGGTGGATTCCTTGTGCGTGTCGGTGATGCCGGAATACCTTCGAACCAGCTTCAGCTTGCTACCTCCAACGGAAATGTGACTGATCCTGCATGGACATTCGATACCGGTAAATGGACATTCCTTACCCTTACCTACGACACTGAAACCGGAGAATGCTGTGTTTATTTCGACGGAGTCCTCAAAGGAAATGTGCAGACCGGCAATTATAGGAACCCTGTGAACTGGAATACTGCCTCCGGAGACATAACCGATGGCCCGCGTGGATTTTATGTGGGCTACGCTTATGACGCCAACAGATATTTCAAAGGGTATATGAGCGAGTTGCGTGTCTGGAACCGTATCCTTTCAAAGGAAGAGATCAATGAGCCCAATCATTTCTACGTGGTGAATGAAGATGCCGACGGTCTCGCCGCTTATTGGAAAATGGATGAAGGCACCGGAAACACAATCCACGATTATGCCAACGGATATGATCTCAAGTGTCAGAAAGCTCCGGATTGGATTCCTGTATATCTTCCTGAGAAATAAAACAAGACCATTCAGACAACATTAAAGAATTTTCGAAGACAATGTCAAAAATATTATTCAGATCGTTGATCTGTATGGCTGCAATATCAGCCTTTGTATCGTGCGACAACGATGACATCTATATCGGTGGAGCTGACGACAGTATTATCCAGAGTCCACAAGGAAACGTGGTGTATCTCACTGACGGTGACGGTCACAGCAATGTGGGGTTTGCGGAATTTAAGGAGTCGTACACTATGGATCTGTATCTTCGCTCTTCCAAGGCGATCGAAGGGTCTGCCTCCGCTACTTTGAAATATGACCTTTCCGTACTTGATGCATATAATGCCGGTTCGGGAAGTGAGGTAGCTGCATTTCCGCAGGCAAGTGTGATTCTTCCGGACGACGGCAAGATAACTATCAGTGCAGGCAGCATATCAAGTGATGCCTATAAGCTTGAATTCAAGAGCAATATTGATCTTGATCCGGAAACCACCTATGCTGTGCCTTTGAGTGTGACACCGGAGAATGCAGCAATGGCAGGAGGTGAAAACTCATTTATTGTTCTGGTGCGTGATTGCACCAAATTCCCCGGCACTGAAAAATTCTATGAGGGGAAACCGGGTATGAAGATTGTGGGAGTGATTGAGGTGAACGATGTCAATCCCCTGAATGTGATGGGTTTCACTCTGAAAGAAAGCGGAAAACAATTTTTTGATGTAGTCGTGCTTTTTTCTGCCAACATTAATTACAACTCTCAGACCGGACGCGTGTATGTCAGCAGAAATGAGAATGTTCAGGCTTTGCTTGACCAACGTGAGAAATACATCAAACCGTTGCAGGAACGAGGCATCAAGGTTGTGCTCGGAATACTCGGAAATCACGATATTTCCGGAATTTCCACACTCAAGCCTGAACTTGCCAAAGCGTTTGCTTCAGAGGTTAAGAACCTTTGTGATGCATACGAACTTGACGGAGTGTTTCTCGATGACGAATATACCAACTATGATGAGGCAGCCAACACAACCATTCCCGGTTTTCAGGCACAGTCTACCGAGGCTGCTTCCCGCATGGCTTATGAAATCCGTAAGGCACAGCCTTCACGCCTGCTTGTAAGCTACAGATATGAGGCTCTTTACAGTGCTGTCGATGTCGACGGTATGAATCCCGGTGAGATATTCGATCTCGTGCTCAATGATTATGGCGTGACATCCAATCCTGTCTCCACTTATCCCGGACTGAGCATCAGCCAGGCGGGAACCGGCTCATGGAACTGTTCTGACTATATGCAGTGGATTCCTGCAAATGGCAACTATTCCTCCCGCTTCTCTCTTGACGGAATGCGTGAAGAAGGTTATGGCGCACTCATGATATTCAATTTCACTTGCAACCCCGGATATTGGATGACTCCTTATATAGTGAATGATATGAAAAAGACAACCATATCGTTCTGGAATGCTGAACTTGAATACGACAACAGCTGGTACAATAAGGATTATTGACAATAAGTATCAGGTATTGGTTCAATCGTTGATATTTATAATCACGATGATATTATAATCGCCGCTCATTATGCCGGAGCTCTTCGTGTGTCTCCGGCGTAATGTGGGTTGGCGAATAAAAGACACTAACCACACATATGAATTATCACTACTTGATTTTTGATTTGATAGTTGCCCTCTCTATGGAAATGTAATATCTCAAAGAAGATTGCATCCATAGAGAAACATTAAGGCATTCATCAACGAAGAGTTTGTTGTGCCGAATTATAAAACGGTTATTTATCTTGATTACCTATAGCATGAAAAAATCTTATCTGCGCTATATTCATCCATGTACATATTTAGCTCCTGTGTTTGCGACAATTATATGTGTTGTCGGCGGGGTGTCCTGTAGTAATAATGGAGCCGTTTTTTCAGACGGTTTCGGGGATTTGGCTTCAGTTGTAAACCCCATGATCGGTACGGACTTTACAGGAAACACTTATCCCGGCGCTCAAGCGCCGTTCGGTATGGTTCAGCTGAGTCCTGACAACGGCCTTCCCGGATGGGACCGTATCTCCGGATATTTTTATCCGGATTCCACGATTGCCGGATTTTCGCATACCCATTTGAGCGGTACTGGTGCCGGCGACTTGTATGATGTGTCGTTTATGCCTGTGAGGTTGCCTGTAAAGGCAGCTCCGGCTCCACTCGGGATACATTCAAAATTTCGTCATTCTACAGAAAAATCACGTGCAGGATATTATAAGGTCGTTCTTGATGATTATGACATTACCGTGGAACTGACGGCAACTCCAAGAGTGGGACTCCAACGTTATACGATGCCCGGAGGAGATGCGGCAGTCTTTTTGAATTTGTCAAAAGCCATGAACTGGGATGCCACACAGGCTGCCGGAATAGAAATAATCGACAGTGTGACAGTGGCGGGATATAGATTTTCAGATGGATGGGCACGAAATCAGAAAGTATGGTTTGCCAGTAAATTCTCACGTCCTTTCGACAGAGTGGAAGTGAAGGATTCTGTTATAGTGAAACCCAATGCTTCGGATGTGTCGGTTCAGGATGCGGTTTTCTATTTCAATACCTTGCCCGGCGAGCAGATTACAGTTGCCACTGCACTTTCTCCAACGTCTGTTAAAAATGCGCTCAATAATCTTGAGGCGGAGGCTCCGGGTATCGATTTCGATAAGGCGGATGCAGCTACACGCAGTGCCTGGAACATGGAGCTCGGGCGCATCAGTTTTTCAACTCCCGACACGACATCGCGCCGTATATTTTATACTGCGTTATATCATTCAATGCTTGCCCCAACAATTTATTGTGATGTGGATGGGTCATATCCGGGACCTGACGGAAAAATTCATCAGGCAAAAAAATTTACAAATTATTCGTCTTTCTCAACCTGGGATACCTACCGTGCATCTCATCCGCTTTACACCATTATCGTTCCCGAAAGGGCTGGAGATATGGCGCGTTCGCTTATGGAATTTGCCATTCAGAACGGACGTCTTCCGGTGTGGAATATGTGGGGTGCGGAAACCGACATGATGATCGGATACCATTCAGCCCCCATAATAGTGGATGCAATATTGAAAGGTCTTGGTAACATTGATGCGGAAAAAGCTCTTGACATAATGGTGAAAACCGCCCGCAACCGACCTTACAGACAGCTTGGAGATTTTATGGATCTGGGGTATGTGCCGGTTGAAAAAGGTGAGGGTTGGGAAATGTCAAAGACCCTTGAATACGCATTCGATGACTATTCCATAGCAATGCTTGCACGTCATCTCGGGAAAGATGAAATCTATAAGGAATTTATCGGCAGATCCGGAAATTATGCGAATGTCTACAATCATGCGAGTGGCTTTTTCCAGCCGCGTCTTCGCGATGGTTCTTTCATCTCTCCTTTCAATCCGGATGAGTATACCGAGGAAATATGTGAAAGCAATGCCTGGCAATATCTTTTTTCTGTGCAGCATGACATCGATGGGATGATACGGCTGTTCGGAGGAAGAGATGCTCTGGAGGCTAAACTTGATAGCATGGTCAGTCATCAGACAGACCCGTCGGTTGAACTTCCGATTTTCTCGACAGGCATGATAGGGCAGTATGCCCACGGGAATGAGCCATCGCATCATAATCCGTATCTTTACAACTACACGGATTCGCCGTGGAAAGGGGCTGACTGGCTGAGAAGAATCATGACCGAATTATACACAGACACCCCCGAAGGTCTCCCCGGCAATGAAGATATGGGTCAGATGTCGGCATGGTATGTATTGTCGGCTATGGGATTTTATCCTGTCAATCCTGTTTCCGGAATGTATGAACTTGGTGCCCCTATGGCTGAGGAATCGGTGATAAATCTGTCGGATGGAAAGAAATTCATTATACGAGCAACCGGACTTTCAAAAGAGAATCGGTATATTAATTCGGCTTCTCTTAATGGAAATACCCTCACAGTCCCCCGGATATCGCATGAAGACATCATGAAGGGGGGAGTGCTTGAATTGCAGATGGATTCCAAACCGTCAAATCCATGGAAATAACTTAACAATCAAACAACTCAAGTATTAAGATGAATAAGACAAGACATATAGTGTCGTTTGCTATTGTTGCGGCAGTGGTTGCAGCCTGTGGCTCTGTATCAGATAAGACGGCACGAGATTACGCCTCTTTTGTCAACCCGATGATAGGCACGGGTGGTCACGGTCACACTTTTCCCGGGGCGGTGACACCGCACGGCATGATTCAGCCTTCACCCGACACCCGTATTGACGGATGGGATGCATGTTCCGGATATTATTATGCAGATTCGCTGATCAATGGGTTTTCTCAAACTCATGTCAGCGGGACAGGATGTGCCGACTATGGAGATGTGCTTATTATGCCGACTGTCGGACTTAAGGAGATAGACAATCAGGTCGACACGCTTCAGAATCTCCCATATGCTTCCGGCTTCTCTCATGAAAGGGAAATAGCCGAGCCGGGATATTATTCAGTCATGCTTGACCGCTACGGAATACTTGCCGAGTCGACTGCTTCTGACCGGGTCGCCCTATATCGCTTCACCTTTCCTGAAGCAATGGACGGGGAGGCGGGAATGATTATAGATATGGATTATTCTATCCAGCGTCAGCAGAATCTGACCATGGACATTCACGCTATAAGTGATACTGAAATCGCCGGCTACAAGATGACTAAATATTGGGCGTTTGATCAGGGTATATATTTCTATGCCAAGTTCTCTGAGCCGTTCAAGATTGAATATGTGACGGATACAATTGTCAATTCCAAGGGGGAACCTTATGCCCGGTGTAAGGCGCTTCTGACTTTCCCGGAAATAAAGGAAGGCGACAGTCTGTTTGCCAAAATTGCAGTCTCTGCAGTGGATGAAGATGGCGCGAAAGGGAATGTTGAGGCTGAGATGCCAGGGTTTGACTTTGATGCCACACGTGCTGAAGCACGTAAAAAATGGAATCAATGGCTCTCTAAAATAGAGGTGCCGGATACAGAGAATGAAGATGATCTTACTGTCTTCTATACCGCCCTTTATCATACAGCGATCGCACCTAATCTTTTCACCGATGCCGACGGAAGGTATCTCGGCATGGACTGTAAACCGAAACAGGGTTCGACAGCTGATCCGGGTTATACTATCTTTTCTACCTGGGACACATTCCGTGCGCTTCACCCGCTTCTTACAGTAATAGATCCGCAGCTCAATGATGCGTTTCTCCGGTCATTGCTTCTCAAGGCAAAAGAGGGTGGAATCCTGCCGATGTGGGAGCTTGCATCAAATTATACCGGCACAATGATCGGATATCACACGGCGGCGATGTTTGCAGATGCTGTAGCGAAGGGACAGAACAGTTTTGATCCGAAAGAGGCTCTTATGGCTTCCGTAAGGGCAGCGGAATACGATCCGGAGGGAATTGTGGCGCCGCCTGCGGTGGTGGCTTGCCTGATGCCTCAGGCGAAATATTATAAAAATAAGATAGGGTGGATTCCATCTGACAAAGATCATGAATCTGTGGCAAAAGCTCTTGAATATGCCTATGATGACTGGGCGATAGCGCGTCTGGCTGATGCTGCGGGCGAGACAGCCATTCAGGTACGTTATGATTCGCTCGGGAAAGCCTACCGTCATTATTTTGACCCGTCCACAAGATTTATGCGCGGGAAAATGAGCGACGGAAGATGGCGCGAACCTTTCAATCCCCGGTCGTCAAACCATCGTAATGACGATTATTGCGAGGGAACGGCATGGCAGTGGACCTGGTTTGTGCCCCATGATGTCGACGGGCTTGTGCAACTTATGGGTGGCAATGATGCATTTGCAGGGAAATTGGATTCATTGTTCAATGCGCCTTCCGAACTTGAAGGTGATCTCGTTTCTGCTGATATCACCGGTCTGATCGGTCAATATGCCCATGGCAATGAACCGTCTCACCATGTGACACATCTTTACAACTATGTAGATCAGCCATGGAAAACACAGGAACTTGTGGGCAGAATATTCCGTGAACAATACCGCAACGATCCGGACGGACTTTCCGGAAATGAGGATTGCGGGCAGATGTCGGCGTGGCTCGTTCTTAATGCGATGGGTATATATCAGGTGGCACCCGGAAATCCGGTGTATTCCGTGGGACGTCCGTTGTTCGGAAAGATGACAGTAAACCTGCCGGAAGGGAAAAAACTGGATATTGAGGCAAAAGGGCTTTCCGACAGTAATATATATGTGAAATCTGTGACATTTAACGGTAAGCGTCTTGTCTCTCCGTTTATTTCGCATGAAGATTTCGCCGGAGGTGGGAATCTGACGTTCGATATGACAGACAAGCCTTCTGAAACTTATAAATAATTCAACTTTCACTTGCGAAAGTTGAGGGTTATGAGGTTATAAGGTTAAAAGGTTAATCTCCAATTGTGGAAAGATATCCGGCTTGGTTAGATATTATCGATAGATATAACCCTTTAACCCCTTAACCTCCAAACCTTAAGTGAGGTTGCGAAACTTAAATAAATAACCTATCAATAGCGTAAGCTCGTTTTATCATGATAAGATACATTACCATATGCGTTGCTTTGGCAACATCCATACAGGCTTTTTCAAAAGAGAGTCCTGCTGATCTTGTGAACCCTCTTGTGGGGACGCAATCTACATTCGAACTTTCGACAGGCAATACTTATCCGGCGATTGCATTGCCGTGGGGCATGAATTTCTGGACACCGCAGACAGGTGAAAACGGTTCCGGATGGCAGTATGTCTATACCGACAATAAGATCCGCGGGTTGAAACAGACTCACCAGCCCTCTCCCTGGATCAATGACTACGGTGCTTTCTCTCTGATGCCTGAAACGGGGAAGCTGGTTCTTTCAGACAAAGAGAGGGGATCGTGGTATTCTCATAAGGCGGAAATCGCATTGCCCTATTATTATAAGGCTTATCTTGCCGACTATGACGTGACTGCGGAGATCGCGCCGACGGAGCGTGCCGCAATACTGCAATTCACTTATCCCGCGACAGATGAGGCTTTCATGGTAGTCGACATACTTGACGGGAAAGGTATGATTGAGGTGCACCCCGAACTCAGGCGTGTCATAGGGAAGGCATGCAACAATCATGGAGGCGTCCCTGATAATTTTGCTAATTATTTTGTAATTGAATTTGACAGGTCTTTCACACTTGCAGAATCGCAGGATTCTGTGGCTGGAATACGTTTCTCTCCCACTTCCCGTGGCGAGATTATAACCGCGAGGGTGGCTTCTTCATTCATAAGTTTCGCCCAGGCTGAACATAACCTGAAGGAGCTTGGATCGCAGACATTCACTCAGATAAAAGATAATGGCAGGGATAGGTGGAATGATATTCTCGGACGTTTTGATGTGGAAGGAGCCGAGGTTGATAAAGACCGCACATTCTACAGCGCGCTTTACCGGTCATTGCTTTTCCCCAGAAAATTCTATGAAGTCACACCTGAGAATGAAGTGGTGCATTATAGTCCTTATAATGGAGAGGTGTTGCCGGGATACATGTATACGGATACCGGGCTTTGGGATACATTCCGTGCGCTTTTCCCGCTTTTGAATCTGGTCTATCCTTCTGTAAACAGGGAAATCCAGGAAGGGATGCTCAACGCCTATCGGGAAAGCGGCTTTTTCCCGGAATGGGCATCTCCGGGACATAGGGATTGTATGGTTGGCAATAATTCTGCCTCCGTGCTGGCGGATGCCTATCTCAATAACGTAAAGGTGGAGGATACCGAAACGCTTTGGAACGGGATAGTGGCAGGCACAGAAAATGTGCATCCTTCAGTCAGGTCCACCGGACGTCTCGGGCATGAATATTATAATACTCTCGGGTATGTACCCTATAACGTCGGCATAAATGAGAATGCGGCGCGTACGCTTGAATATGCCTACGACGACTGGGCAATCTATCAGCTTTCAAAAGCTCTTGATCGTCCTGAAAAGGAGCAGAATAAATTTGCAATGCGTGCTCTCAATTATCGTAATCTTTTCGATAAGGAGACTCGCCTTATGCGTGGGCGTAACGCAGACGGTTCTTTTCAGTCGCCGTTCTCCCCTTTGAAATGGGGAGACGCTTTCACCGAGGGTAATGCATGGCATTACACCTGGAGTGTCTTCCATGATCCGCAGGGGCTTATTGAACTTATGGGGGGACGTAAAGAGTTCACTTCAATGATGGATTCTGTCTTTTCCGTACCGCCTCATTTTGACGACAGCTATTATGGTTTCCCGATTCATGAAATCCGCGAGATGCAGGTAATGGATATGGGCAACTATGCGCATGGCAATCAGCCGGTGCAGCACATGATATATCTTTATGACTGGGCGGGCGAACCGTGGAAGACCCAATATTGGACCCGTGAAGTGATAGACCGTCTTTATACCCCTTATCCTGACGGGTATTGCGGAGATGAGGACAACGGTCAGACTTCTGCATGGTATGTGTTCTCCTCTCTCGGGTTCTATCCCGTGGCTCCCGGCACAGGTCAATATGCAATCACATCTCCATTGTTCAAGAAGGCGAAAATACATCTTGAGAATGGCAACGTGGTCGAGATCAATGCTCCTGCAAATAGTGGTGTCAATCGCTATATCAGTAATATGAAGGTAAATGGAATAGAATATGACAAGAATTATTTTACCAATGATCAGTTGTCGCAAGGGGCAAGGATAGATGTGGAAATGGGTTGCGATCCGAATTTCGAGCGAGGTGTTTCCGAGGATGCCGCTCCATATTCATTTACCAATGAATTGCGTTCAACGGCAGAAGGCCGCAAAATACTCAAAGATTTTGAAAAAACGTTGTCTAAGAGGAAGAATAAAAAATGAATAAGGGAAAGATAACTCCGGTTGCATGGGTGCCGACAGCTTATTTTGCCATGGGACTCCCGTTTGTTGTGGTCAACATGGTGTCTGTGTTGATGTTCGATGGAATGGGAGTGGATAGCGCCTCAATAACATTCTGGACTTCCCTGATACTTCTACCCTGGACTATAAAACCTCTGTGGAGTCCGTTTCTTGAGCTTTTCCGAACTAAAAAATTTTATGTCGTCACCACCCAGCTTGTGACCGGAGTGGCATTCGGACTTACCGCCCTGTCTCTGACATTTCAAGATTTCTTTGCCCCGGCTGTGTTTTTTCTTGCGGTAGCCGCTTTTTCTGGGGCTACCCATGATATAGCCTGTGACGGAGTGTATATGTCGGAACTCACACCCACCCAGCAGGCGCGCTATATAGGTTGGCAAGGCGCCTTCTACAATATAGCAAAGATTGTGGCGTCGGGAGGTCTGATATATCTTGCAGGATGGCTTATAAAGAACAGTCTTTCGTCTGATGTGTCAGCTTCTGTGGGAGATGTCATTGCAGCCAACCGGAATGCCTGGATGATTATCATGGGCATTCTTGGGGCAGTCATGTTTTTGTTGGGACTGTATCATATATTTATTCTCCCCGGCAAAGGGGTGAAGGGTGAGGTCGGAAAAGCTACCGCCGACAAGCGCAGAGTGAAAGACGTCTTATACGATTTATGGAACGTGTTGCGACAATTTTTCACAAAAAAACATATACTGGTCTATATTATTTTTATTCTCTTGTATAGATTTGGCGAGGGATTTGTGGTGAAAGTTGTACCTTTGTTCCTCAAGGCTTCCCGTGAATCGGGGGGACTCGGACTTGACACCGAACAGATAGGGGTGTATTACGGCACTTATGGAGCCGCCGCTTTTGTCGCTGGTTCTCTTCTTGCCGGATATTATATTTCTGCGTTCGGATTGAAAAAAGTTTTGTTTTCCCTTGTGTGTGCGTTCAACATCCCGTTTGTGGTTTACGCTTTGCTTGCATGGCGTCAGCCGGATGCCGGATGGATCATTGCATCAGGCATTATATTTGAATATTTCGGATATGGTTTCGGCTTCGTCGGATTGACCCTGTTCATGATGCAGCAGATCGCCCCCGGACCACATCAGATGGCACATTATGCCTTTGCTTCAGGTATAATGAATCTTGGCGTGATGATTCCGGGTATGATGAGTGGATGGCTTGCAGACAAGCTTGGATACCTCACTTTTTTCATAGTGGTTATGTTGTGCACGGTTCCGGCTTTTATCATGAGCCGTATTGTCCCTTTCAGATATGATGACAAGGGAAACTGCTCGAAGCGGAAACGTCAGCCCTGACAGACAACGAAGTGCTTTAAATTTGATAGATTAAATAAGTAAACAATAATGGCAATCAATAATTTTCCTTGGGAAAATCGTCCGGACAATTGCAAGGACGTGATGTGGCGAAGCTCTCGAAATCCGATCATCGGACGCTACGCCACTGCAATCTCCAACTCTATATTTAATTCTGCTGTCGTGCCTTTTGGAGAGGGTTACGCAGGAGTGTTCCGTTGTGATGACAAAGCTGTGAGAATGAATATATTCGTCGGCTTTTCGCCTGACGGTATAAATTGGGAGATATCCGACACTCCGATCAAGTTCGAGCCGGGTAATACCGATATGATCGATTCAGATTATAAATATGACCCGCGCGTGACATGGATTGACGACCGGTATTGGATCACATGGTGCAACGGTTATAACGGACCCACGATAGGCATCGGATATACTTTTGATTTCAAGACATTTTATCAGTGTGAGAACGCATTCCTGCCTTTCAATAGAAACGGGGTGTTGTTTCCCAAAAAGTTTGACGGACGCTTTGCAATGCTTAGCCGTCCGAGCGACAATGGTCATACCCCTTTCGGAGATATATTTGTAAGTTATTCTCCCGATATGAAATATTGGGGAGAGCATCGCTGTGTGATGAAAGTGGCTCCTTTTGAACAGAGTGCATGGCAGTGTCTGAAGATAGGGGCAGGGTCAATACCTTTCCTCACGGATGAAGGCTGGCTTATGTTTTATCACGGGGTTATTGCCACATGCAATGGCTATCGATATTCAATGGGTGCAGCTATTCTTGACAGGGATGACCCGTCGAAAGTGTTATGGCGCACACGTGATTATCTCCTTGCCCCGGCTGCGCCTTACGAGTTGGCGGGTGATGTCCCGAATGTGGTGTTCCCTTGTGCGGCTATTACCGAGGGTAACCGGGTTGCCGTTTATTATGGGGCTGCGGATACAACGGTCTGCATGGCATTCGGCTATATTGACGAAATCATACAATTCATAAAAACACATTCTTTATAGGATGACAAGACTCTCTATCGCCGCGATCTTCCTTACAGCGGCATCTTTTATCAATGCCGCTGAACAGGCTGACACTGCGTTGCTGCGTTATGTCAACCCGTTTATAGGCACCACCAATTTCGGCACCACCAATCCCGGGGCGGTGGTGCCGAACGGATTGATGTCGGTGACCCCTTTCAATGTCACCGGCTCAGAACTGAATAATTTTGACAAGGATGCCCGATGGTGGTCT
>CAMTMX010000082.1 GCA_947073495.1 uncultured Porphyromonadaceae bacterium | reverse complement strand
TACGGGAATAGGGGACTTCATTCCAAACATATTGATCTCTCCCGTATCCCCAAGCATTTTTGTTATGGATAAGTCTGCATAGTGTTCCGTCAGAATTTTTGGCAACAATTGCAACATCGAAGCTGAACTCAATTGTCGGTTCATCTTTAAAGAATAATATGGATGTCAGACAGGAAGTTGAGTCTTTCGATTCAGAAAAGCATTGAAATCCTGTTGCCTCATCAAGCAAAATGCGAACAGTATTTTTCAGAAGGCGCAAATCATTCCGATACTCATTTGGTGCTTTGACGATTTCTAGATTATAGTCAAGGTCAAACGGACCATTTCCATTTCTTGTGACCATATTTCTTGCACCACTACCTACAAGTGTAAATTGAGCACTTATTCCCTTTTCTTTGAGTTTGGAGCACACTTTTTTCAGTGTAGTTGAACAGTCTGAACGATATTTTCTACATTCTGCTTCATCAACGATTTTAATCATTTGCATTTTTCCTTTCCGCCCATGCCTCCATTTAATATTTCTATATTAAATCATTCTATTATAACGGTAAAGGATGTATTTGTCAATTATTAAATTCATCACTTGGCAATGTTGCATAGATGTGCCTGCTTTCTAATATATTGGGTATTGAGAACCGTAATGGTAAACTGAGGTATATGCCTATGGAAAGCTGTGACAAAAAAATAGTGAGTGGATGTGAATTTTCCGGTGTGAAGCCGGCAGTGATGGATTTGCCCTATCCACCGGTGCAGGTGCGGGAAAAAAACCAGAATTACGCAGACCTAATCGCCATCAGCTACTGCGGAATGGTATCGGAAATGTCAGCCATCATGCAGTACATCAACAATGAAAACCGTATTTTTCATCAGAACTGTCAGATGGGAAAGGCATTTCTGGGAATGGCAATGGCTGAAATGATGCACATGCAGATGCTTGGGCAGCTCGTCTGCCTGCTGGGCGGGAATGTCGGCTATACCGTGCGGCAGCAGGGCGGGCGCCAGTGGATGTGGTCGCCGCAGTGCCTGACGCTGCCGGAAAAGTTTGGGGATATGCTGCAGGTGGATCTGGAGAGTGAGCAGGCGGCAATCAGCCAGTACAATATGCACATCCGGAAGATTCAGGACGATTATGTGAATGCTGTCCTCAACAGGATTATACAGGATGAGCAGTACCATATCATGATGCTGCGCTCAATGATGGGGTAACAGTTCAGCCTTCGGCTTCCTGTTACAGGCATCAAGCCATGCAAAATCGCTTCGCGATGGCTTGATGCATCTCAGCCACTACACATACTTACGGACTTTGCAGCGCAGTGCAAAGTCCTAGACTGAACTGTTACCCCTATCTCCATATCTACTCGTTGATATATATATATTTATACCACATTACTATATTGTTTTCAATATTTTATTGTGCAAATTTTACGATTATTTGTATTTTTTTGAAATATATATACATTTTCCCTCTTCAATAAAATTTCCAAATATTTGTAGGATTTAACTCTTTTTTCATTGTTTATGCTAAAGTTTCTATGCTATAATGACGATATAAAAATAAAACCAGTGTGGCCGCATCCATGCCCCTGGTCGGTTGCCATGGATGGGATTATTTTATTTTTAGAAAGGGAAGGGATACCATATGAGTTTATCAGGAATAGGAAATAGTAATGTGTCAGAGGCCTACACAGCAGCCAGTGCTGTGGAAGCAGAAAAAAAGACAGAGTCTTCCAAGGTAGATACCTCGAAGACAGATGCCGGCGTGAAAAAGGAAGAAGCTGCTGCTGTCTATGACAAGTCAAAGCTTTCAGAGGATGACAGGAAAGCCATCGTGGCACAGCTCAAGGCAGATCAGGAAAAACGCCAGTCACAGCTGACCGATCTCGTACATAACATGCTCAATACACAGACCAATACATTTGGTCAGGCAAACAATATCTGGCAGTTCCTCTCAAAAGGAAATTTCACGGTTGACGCCGCAACGCAGAAGAAAGCACAGGAAGCAATTTCCGAGGATGGCTACTGGGGCGTGAAGCAGACTTCCGACCGTATCGTATCGTTTGCGACTGCACTTGCAGGCGACGACCAGAAGCAGCTTGAAAAAATGCGTGATGCATTCCTTAAGGGCTACAAGCAGGCAGAGAAGACATGGGGCGGCAAGCTTCCCGATATTTCCAAGAGGACATACGATGCAGTGCTTGAGAAGTTTGACAGCCTGATGAAGCCGAAGGAGACTGATAAGGATATGAGCGTAGACAAGACGGACAAGGACAATACCGTAACCACGACAGAAGACGGAACAGTTGTTGCAAAATAAATACGCATCCAAAAAGGAATACCAGTAAATGCTAATGCCCGATAAGGAGGCAGCCAGAAAATACAGCTTTACGGACATTGGCAAAGGCAAAAGCCAGCGTTGGAAGCAGAAGTGCTTTTTACGCTGGCTTTCTTTCTGTCAAAATACAAGAATATCAACCTGATACTCCAATTTCTAACTCTTTACAGCCCCGTCATTTCTCAATTCATGGAGGCTTTATATCCCTCGCCCCAATTCCACATAGCGTAAAGGACAGGCAGGCAATTCCTTTGCTAATTTTTGTTATTCTGACCTCACACTACACACCGGGGGACTTGAAAGACGCACAAACGAAAATTGACTACCTTGAAAATCTGAAAAAGGTTGCAGCAGGTTGCGCAGATGCTGACACCTTTAAGGCAGAGGTACAGAAAGGGTACCCCGCATACAGCGGCCAGAACTATCTGGATATGACGGCAGGATTTTTCTTTGCCTAATACGGTGGCGGGACTGTCGGTACGGCAGTCCCGTTCGTTACCTGTGTTTCACAGGCTGTCCGCAGAAAGCAGTTGCACGGAAAGGATAAGAAGATGACACAGCATGAGAGAAGAAAATATAAACAAAATATGCAAGTTTTTATGCCGCCTGATAAAGTCCTCATAGCGGCTCGCTGCCGCATACTTAGCGTTGGTGCCAATACGCCTGCCATTATCAAATATCCATTCTGGCAAATGGCTGCACAGAACAGCCACGCAACTTATGCCTGTATTAACCACGGCGAGGCGATAGTGCCGAAAGAAATTGAAAAACAAACAATTTGTATTAACCAAAAAATTGAAAAGGTGCTTTGCAAATGATACGGTGCAGCCTCCTTTACGGAGTTACACCGTACCCTGCATAAAAACACGCGACGGCAAATGGTATTCCTTTTTTATGCACGAATAATTATTTTACTATCAATAACTTATCCCCTGGCTTGATTTCGTCGGTTGTCAGGTTATTCATTTCCTTGATGCGATCAACACTCACATAATATTTCTTGCCAATCTGCCAGAGCGAATCTCCCGGTTTCACATAGTATATCGCAAACCCCGGAAGTTTTTCAAGGACATCCGCATTGATTGGCGCAATATTTAAATCCGTGAGAATGTCCGCGCTCTTTGTACTGTACAGGAGCATTTTAATATTCATGCTGCCCCGCCACTCAAGCTGTGAGCTGTCCTTGATGCTCACCGTCTGCTGGGGTATCTGGACAGACACGGAGCACTGCTCCATCTCTCCTTCGCCTATCTCCGGAAGCTCCTTTACGACCTCGAACGGCACGACAGACTTGACCGGGTACAGCCCTGCCCCTTCTTCATTTGAGGCATAGAGCACCTGCAGGTCAATTTCCCCGGAAAGGTTTACCTGGTTATCCTGGAAGACTGCCTCCTGAAGCTTCGCCTGCGCATCACAGTGGCAGACCTGTAAAATCTTTGGCTCCGCATCCTCTAACTTGATACTGCGCGTAAGCTTTTCCTCCGTGTCAAGCTCCATGCACAGGTCACGGAACTGTCTGGTGTCAATTTCCGTCTGCACCTCACAGCTCACTCCGTACACATCCGCCACGATGGAAGTGTTCTCCCGCTCGTACAGCTTGATTTCCAGCTCAATGGTCATCTCCATCCCAATCAGCCGGAGTTCTCCGTCCGAATCCTCCCTGATGGTGATTTCCTCATGTCCTACCTCATATGACACATCAGCAATCATGCCCTCCCGGCTGTTCTGGCACTCGACGCTTCCGTTAAAAGGAATCATTGTCTCATACCAGTTTACCTTGTCAGTCGCGTCCTCGCGGTATACGATAAAAATACTTATCTCCCCGGTTATGCCCATTTTTTCATCCATCGGCCGGAAGCTGATACTGCTGATTTGGGCATTCTTCCAGAGTGTCACCCCGATATCCGGCATTCCCGCAGGCAGATGCGTTTCCTCATGGATGCGCATCAGGTCTCTCTTTTTGACAATGGTTTCAAGGAAATCAAGGCTCTTTTTTCTATATTCAAGCCTTGATTCAAGATTCTTTCCGGCCTCACCGTTTCCAGTGTGGTCGAGCTCCACACAAAGCTCCTCCGATATGCTCTCCTCAACCCGCGGCTCCAGGGAAATCACGGACTGGATGCTGAGCTTCCTTGAATTGATAATATGCACGCGCATGTCTTCTAAATTGGTCTTGCAGATTACCCTGTCCTGCCCATCAAGCTTGTCGAGATAAATCTCCTCCATAAACGGCACTTCCCCGTCCATGCCCGCAAGCGTCCTGTCCTCCCCATCCGTCCGGTACAATATCTGGTAGCACAGGCAGCCCTTTACCCAGATTTTGTTCATGCCTGTCTTGATTTCATCCACCTTGATTTTTCCACAGTCGTATATCACCTTTGCCACATCCGGCTTCACATCCGGCACATTGATGTCCATCTCCAATGGCACCTGCAAAAGCGCCTTTGACTTTATCCGTTCTGTATGAATATTCTTCTTCAAAAGCTCCATTTGACCCCCATTCCTGCACCTTCCAACTCATGCTGTCGCATAAATTTGTCATATACATTTTATTGAAATAATGATAATGGCGGTAATATGTTGTTAAACATATTGCAAATATTTGACGCATATTTTTTGTTTATATATTATATGGTTCAACTTACGCTTGAGAAAGTTGAGGGGGTAAGGTTGTAAAACATAAATATAATCATTGAACAACATAAGAAATTATGATTGAAGAAAGAATAATTCCACCTTCGGAACTTATTATTAATGAGGATGGTTCCGCTTTTCACATCCATCTTCGTCCGGATCAATTGCGCGACAATATTATATTGGTGGGCGATCCGGGACGTGTAGATATGGTTGCTTCATATTTTGATGAAATTGACTATGATGTGTGTTCCCGTGAATTTCATGCCATAGGAGGAAAGTATAAAGGGAAAGATATAATGTGTATATCGCATGGTATAGGTCCGGATAATATCGAGATCGTTTTGACTGAGCTTGATGCCCTTGCCAATGTAGACTTTGAAACACGCAAAGTAAAGCCGAACCACCGCACGCTTAACATGGTTCGTATCGGCACTTCAGGGTCACTTGTCTATGACCTTAAAATTGGAGATTTCGTTATAGCACAAAAGGGTATAGGTTTTGATGGCATTTTAAATTTCTATGCCGACAGGGACAAGGTGTGTGATCTTGAGTTTGAAAGAGAATTCTGTAATCATGTAAAATGGGATAAGACGTGGGCAGCCCCCTATGTTGTGGATGCGGATGCAGAGTTGGTGGAAAGGATCGGTAAGGACGATATGAGAAGAGGCTATACTATTGCCGCGGTAGGATTTTATGCACCCCAGGGAAGAATGGTCAGACTAAAGCTTAAAGATCCCGGTTTGAACGCTAAAATTGAAACATTCTTATATGATAACCGACCGATTACCAATTTTGAAATGGAATCGGCATGTCTTCAGGGTATGGCAAAACTGCTCGGACACAAAGCGATGACTGTGTGCTGTATTATTGCGCAGCGTAGGGCGGAGGATGCCAATACAGATTATAAGCCTGCGGTTAAAAAACTGGTTGAGACAGTGCTTGACAGGTTTTAATTAATTCAACTTTCGCATGCGGAAGAGGAAAACGGTAAGTGTTGGTCAACGCTTACCGTTTTTCTATGAAATTGAATATCTGTTGCCCGGGTGTCGTAGAATTATACCGTCAAATTCCATTTCCCCCAAGTCAGACATAAGTCTGGATATAGGTATTTGTGTCTGTATGTGAAGTTGGTCTAACTGCATAGGTTCCCTGCTAAATCGCAATGTCTCATATATAATTTTGGGGTCTCCTTCAAGTTCAGGAAATAAATTACGCTGTTTTGCGTCGACATTTAAATCGAGAGGTTTCCAACCTGTGACCTCTATAACATCTGCGGCACAACTCACCAGGCGGGCCTTGTCTTTCCTGATTAACAGATTACAACCAGAACTTAGTTTGTCGGAAATTCTTCCGGGCAAAGCGAGCACATCCCGGGAATAGGAAAAAGCTAAATTGGCGGTCGACATAGCTCCCCCTTTTACATCACTTTCAGCAACTATAGTCACGTCGGAAAGGGCAGCGATTATCCGGTTGCGTTCAAGGAATCGTTGTCTGAACGGTGTTTCCCCAAAAGGATATTCCGAAACTATAGAACCTCCGGATTTAATGATAGAACGGGCGAGATCACGATGTACAGCCGGGTAGATCATGTTTAATCCGTGTGCCACGACCCCAACAGTCGCCACATTTGAAGACAATGCCGCTGAGTGAGCGGCGGCATCTATTCCGAAAGCAAGCCCGCTGACAACCACAAGGTCAGGGAAATATACGGCAAGGTTCGAGATAAGATTATTACAAAAGTCAACTCCATAGGGCGTAGGTTTACGTGTGCCCACAAGATTTATTATATGTCGGGCATCGAGATCCGTATTGCCCAGCTGGTATAATACTATAGGGGCATCCGAAATTTGAGACAGTCTTACAGGATAGTCGGGATCCAGTAAAAAGTAAGCCCTGATATTATGTTTATCCATAAGATCAATCTCTTTAGATGCCCGGCAGACCGCTTCTTCTCTTGATTCTTTTTCAAATCTGCATCCTGGCGCCATGTTTAATGCACGCGAAAGTTCCGAAGAATCCATATTGAAAAATTCCTCAGGAGATATACTGTTGTCATGGATTTTTCTAAGAAGCTCAGCGTTGATCCTTTTCAAAAAGGAGAATGCGATTTTATATTTCAGAGATGGATCTCTCATCGATTAACGGATGTATTTGGCAAAGACTTTGGCAAGTTCATCGCCTCTTGAAAGTTTGCCGTCTTTTAAAACCACTACAGTGACGACACCCTGCGCAACAGTGTCGCCATTGGTCTTGATAATATCCTGATGGAATATAAATCGAGGACCTTTGCGGTAAAGCCGGAGGCAGCTTAGAAAACTGTCTCCGCCTCTTAATGACGATATATATTCTATTTCGATTTTACGAACCACTGCGTCAATGCCGTTATTGTGCATTTCGATGAAGGAAAGACCGGCATCTGCGCAAAATTTATGTCGTGTATGCTCCATGTAATGAAGATAGTTGGCATTGTTGACTATTTGTTCGCAATCAAGTTCATAGTCTCGTACCTCCATATCCATTATGAAGCAATATTTTTTGTTACTGTCCTTAAGAATTCTCATAAATCTATATTTTTATAGCTTATTATTTCTAATAGCTGAAATTACTTTATTCATAGCGTCCAACAAGCCGTTTTCTTCATCGAAAGCGGAGACCGGGAGCCAGATAAATCCTTTATCCCCCTTTTCAAAAGGAAGAATAATGGAAGTTACTCCGCTTTTGTAACTTCTGATTTCAGAATAAGGAAGAAATCGACGGCTTAATTCGGTATATTCGGTTTCGTTGGTTTCTTCGTTTTTATGTTGTGAAAGCAAAGTTGCCGTAATTCCATCGTCTTCAAAGCTCAAGGTGTGAGGCAGTGAATTGATGACAGTCAGGGGCTTCATCCCATGAAAGATATAGAAAAAAGCCAACATCATTGGCGCAGTGATACACACGATCATAAGCGCGACAATAATCCATCTTAAATCATGAATAACTGATAACACGGCAGCGGTTATAAGAATAAGTAAGAATACTAAAATCCAAGGCGCTCCATAAAGTTTGAGCATTTCTTTAAAAAAAACGGTTTTACTCATGCGTAAAACATTAGTCTTGATATGCTCCATATGCTCCGCCATCGGTCGATAAGATATTATTTAGAATCTCTTTTTGCTTTCTCACGCTTATAGGTGTCAAGATTCAGGGGAACAAGTTGTTGTACATATCCTGTCCCTTTGTCGTTGAAAAGCTTTGTCATGTCGATATACTTTTCACCATTGCCCTTCTTCAGTGGAAAAACCTCCGACTTCCGTGCCTGAGCAATATCTCCAAGTTCACAATGTCCATTGGGTAGTGTGCCGCGCAAGCGATTGTCTACGCCATCTTGTGAGCATCTGACTGCTACTATTTCGGAGCATGGGGCATATCCGATTCCGGTCCACATGATGTATTGGTCAGCTACTTCCTGAGGAGTGATTGTTTGAGTTTTTTCTATAGGGTTACAACCTTCGATTACGACGGTTGCAGTTGTAGTAAATCTAGGGATGAAATCCTGATCTATTACCCATCGGTCAGATCCTTGTGAAAAGTCTTTCTGAATCAGGTCATGCCAGAATGAACGGCTAAGGGTTTCGGTAAAGAGTTCCGGAGTCACTTCTCCTTTCTTAGCATAGGGTTCAATAAGACGACATGCCACTGCTTCGCGATTGAACCCAAATCCTTCTTCGGGTCTGCCGGTGTGGCTGTAGTTGGTTCTAATGATGATTCCGTCTTCTGCGTCTTCAAGGTTTATTCTATTGAAAGAATGGTTGTTTGTCTCAAAATATGCCCCGTTCCCGTATGCATCGATCACTCCGAAGTTGGCTTCTACTCCCATTGGTCTTGGTAGAGAGGCAAGGAGCTTGGCAAAGTCATCCACCGTGCGGCATTTCTTCAGGGCAACAGTCATAAGATAGCCTTCCTTATCCATGTCGGCTTGAGCCACGTCATCATCCTTAATATTATAGGAAGCTGTGTTCATCACTGCGAATCCGGCTTCATTCATTCCCATCCAGGCTTCGTCAAGATTCATATCTTCAGCATTGAACAATGCCACATAAGAATAATCTCCATCTTTACCTGTGACGTATTCTACCTTGTTGTCTGCCTTGCTTGTATCACGGTTTTTCCAAAGCATCGGACGCCCTGAAGGATTTGCCTTTGCTCCTACAATAGCAGAAGTGCATGCCAAAACACTTGACATTCCAAATAAAAATATGGAACCTAAAAGGAAAATGTATCGTTTTGTCATTATGGTTCGTTTTAGATTAAGTTGCCTTATTATTGAAGCTGTTTACACTTTTTATGGATTTTGATTTTCTTGTGTCTTCTCCTTAAAAAGCCGAAACAACTACATTAGGTATTATTTTTTACAAAGATAATCAAAAACTTTAACAATAAAAAGATTGAATATGGAATTACCTAAAGATCCCAATATCCTTGTGAGCATGATCAATATGAAATTGCGGGATGGGAACTATGATTCGTTGTCTGATTTGTGTCTTTCATTAGGATTAGATGAAAACGAATTAAAACTACGGTTAGAGGCGGCAGGCTTTTCATATATGCCGGAAATCCGTCAGTTCAGATGAACAAGCAATTGGGTCTACATTTATAATGTGGACCCGGTTGCTTTATAAATTGGAATAAGACCCGATTATTTTACAAGTTGGAATAAGATGGGGTGAAAGTGTCTCCATATTTTATATTTCCTGTGGAGGCGCCTTTTTCAAGCCATCTTACACGTTGCGCGGATGTGCCGTGGTTAAAAGAGTCAGGCACAGCATAACCTTGAGCCTGTTTCTGAAGATAATCGTCGCCAATCTTTGAGGCGGCATTCAATCCTTCTTCAATATCTCCCGGCTCCAGGGATCCGAACATTTGATTGTCGTGATACGCCCATACGCCGGCATAAAAATCTGCTTGTAGTTCAGTGCGTACACTCATTTTGTTTGCTTCACTTTCCGACATTCTTGCCATTTGTTGATGTGCGTCAGAAAGAGTTCCAAGAAGATGTTGGACGTGATGCCCGACTTCGTGAGCTATCACATAAGCGAAGGCGAAATCTCCTCCTGCGCCCATCTGTTTCTCCATTTGATCGAAGAAAGATAAGTCGATGTAAAGAGTTTCATCGCCCGAACAATAGAATGGTCCGACTGCGGATGTGGCTTGCCCGCATGCCGATTGCACCGCACCTGTAAACAAAACCATTTTGGGAGGGCGGTAAGTCAGTCCCATCTTTTCAAATTCTTCAGTCCATACATCTTCAGTGCCGGCAAGTATCTGTTTGGCAAAATTGGCATACTCCTCTTCTTGTGCTGTTGGCTTGTAATCACTTCTTATTTCCTCAGAAGTGGCAAAAGAAGAATTTTGGTTGAGGACAGATAGGGGATTCCCACCTGACATCCATACTACGAGGGCAGCTATAATTAGTCCTCCGATGCCGCCGAATCCGGCTATTGCCTTTGTCCTTCCTGAAGATCCCCGCCGATCTTCTACGTTGTTGCTGAAACGTCGCCCGTTAAGTTTCATATTAGTTGATAAAAAGGGTGGATATTAGAGAATGTCTTGAAGAAATTCTCTTTGGTTTATAGTAGACCGTATCGGAGCAGATGAAATTATTTAGACTTTTAAATCCCCAATAACAAATCTTATTATATGATAACGCAAAAATATCTCATAAGTATCACGAGGGTTAAAAGATTATGCCTGAATCCGCTTTAAGTGTTAATGGGTGTTGAATAAGTTTAAACTCGTGTAATGATGTCAACCTATAGCATATTCACGTGTTTTATAAGTACAAAAAGCAATGAAGCAATATGGATAAGTATTCAAGGTTTCGTGAGAAAGTTTGAATGCGGTTTAAGTTTAGTTAGATATAGTTTATAGTGGAATCGTGAGAGGGGCGTAGTGGAAGCGCCCCTCTCTTTTTTTGTTTGTGAAAGTGTATTTTTTAACGAGTAAAGTTTGTTGGTTTGTGAGGAAATAGGTAATTTTGTATTGAAGTTGTTTAAACTTTTTTCTTTTTCAAGATTTGTCAGATTTTCGAGGCGTTTTTAAAACTTAAAGAGGGTGTTTATCGGAATAAATTACCGGTGAAGGGCCTGAAAACGGCAGGAAATATGATTAAAGGTTGGAAAAGAGTTCTTTAATATAAAAATCCATAATAAATTCAATCTATGTAAAAAAAGTTGCAACAACTTTATTGGATTGGTATGTTTATTTTTGATGTCTAAAAGAAATGAATTCAAAATATACCGGAGTGTGGCTGCTGCTGACTTGCGCATTAGTGGTAGTTGTATTGGTGAGTTTTTCAGACGACATAACAGTCGGGGAATGGACAATAAAAAAGGCTCCAATTGCCGAAACCCTATTTCCTGAGCAAGAATCAGAATATGATCTGACACAACAAAATCTCGCATCTTTAGATATCATTCCGAATGAAGAGATAGAGATTAATGAGGTTGTTGTAGACTCAATGCCTAAATCAATATTATTATTTGGCGACTCTATGACCTTAAATCTTGCACATCGTCTTTCAAAATACGCAAAACAGAATGGTCATGATCTTCATTCAATCAACTGGGATTCAAGCAATACTAAAATATGGGCAGAGACAGACACTTTGTCTCACTATCTTAAGGAATTCAAACCTGATTATATCTTTATTTCATTGGGAAGCAATGAGGTCTATTTCAAAAATCCCGAAAAACGTATACCATACGTTAAGAAAATACTGGAAAAGATAGGCGACATCCCTTATGTATGGATTGGACCGCCGAACTGGAATGAAGATACAAAAATTAATGATATGCTTGAGGCAGTATGTGCGCCGGGCACCTTTTTCCGGTCTCAAGGTATGAATTTCAAAAGGAAAAAAGATAATATACATCCGACAAGGTCGTCGTCGGCTTTGTGGATGGACAGCATTATGCGATGGTTGCCAAAGTCTGCTCATCCTATACTTGCGGATCTGCCGGATGATAGTCTTAAGAATGTTCCAAACAAGGTAGTCTTTCTTAAAGCCCTCCACTGATATAAACTGATAAGATGTATCTTTCAAATCTTGATAGCCTTACGACTGCGGTCAATAGCATCTGGGATATGTTGAAATATGATCCCAAGGCGCCGATGTTGTTTTCGAGCGGTCTTTTTTGGATGCTTTTCATCGTCTTCCTCCCAATTTACGCCCTTTTAAAAGGGAGCCGGTGGAAAATGATTTTGTTTGTTGTGTGTTTTTCACTCTATTTTTATTATAAATCGAGTGGAATATTCTTCCTGATGCTCATAGGGACTTCATTGATAGATTGGAGCCTTTCTCATCTTATTTATAAATTGAAATATAATAAGGCGAGATTATGTGTGATGTGGTTTTCCATATTGATTTCCCTTTCCATACTGGGGTACTTTAAATATGCCAATTTCTTCTTGTGGAATTGGAATCAGATGGTAGAGGGGAATTTTCAGCCGCTCGACATCATATTGCCGGTAGGGATATCATTTTATACATTCCAATCTATAAGTTATGTGGTGGATGTCTATAAAAAGAGGATATCTCCTTCACGCAACTGGCTTGATTATTTATTTTTTCTTTCGTTTTTTCCGGCGTTGGTTGCCGGGCCTATTGTGCGGGCGGATTATTTTCTCCCTCAACTTGAGAAAAACAGAAGAGCATCGGCTGACGAGATTTGGGGAGGGCTGTGGCTTATTATAGTGGGGGTAATAAAGAAGGCGTTGATTGCAGATTATATTTCCCAATATAATGATCTTATATTTAATGAGCCGTCCATTTACACCGGTGTGCAAGCATTGATGGGTGTTTTAGGGTATACCATGCAGATCTATTGTGATTTCTCGGGTTATTCAGACATGGCTATAGGGTTGGCATTGATTATGGGATTCAAGTTGGGGATTAATTTTGATTCCCCCTATCAAAGTTGTAATCTCACGGAGTTCTGGAGAAGATGGCATATTTCATTGTCATCATGGTTGAGAGATTATGTCTATATCCCCTTGGGTGGAAATCGTAAAGGGGTGGTGAGAACGTATTTGAACAATTTCCTGACGATGTTGATCGGCGGGTTATGGCACGGGGCGGCATGGAAATTTGTATTCTGGGGGGCCATGCATGGCGTCGGTTTGATAATCAATAAGGCGTCAAAGCCGTGGTTAAGCCATATTCCGGATAATTTTTTTACAAAATTTGTTTCTTGGACGATCACGTTTGTTTATGTTTCTTTATTATGGGTGTTTTTCCGTGCTGCCAGCTTTTCCGATTCCATTCTTATAATTAGAAATATTTTCATAGATTTTAATTGGAATCAGCTCCCTCAATTTTGTATGGCTCGTCCTGCATGGTGCATAATGATGGGCGCTCTTATAATATTTCATTTTGTGCCGCAAAAGTGGGCTGACGGGGTGCAGGTGTTGTTTGTCAAAATGAATTGGGCATTAAAATTAATAGTATTTCTGATTTCTGTCCAATTGGTGATCGAATTTATGTCGGAAGAGGTAGCTCCTTTCATTTATTTTCAATTTTAGGCAAATTTCTTCATATAATTATAAAATTTCAGGGCATGAATCCTATTTTTGTGGATTCATGCCCTGAAATTTTACCGGAAATGAATAAAGAATGTAGATTTCTAAGTAAATTTTCTTGACAAACCGCATAAGAGATAACACAGGAAAAAGGATAAAAGTTCATTGATTAACAAAACGGAAGATATTTTAACATTTGTTGATTTGATTGAATGGAAGCGAG
>CAMTMX010000081.1 GCA_947073495.1 uncultured Porphyromonadaceae bacterium | reverse complement strand
CAGGATTTCAAGATCACACCAGAGCAACTTGAGGCGGCAATAACACCCAAGACCCGCATGATCATGCTCAACTCCCCTTCCAACCCCACCGGGAGCATCTACAGCCGGGATGAACTGAAAGGGCTTGCAGATGTGCTGGCCAAACACCCCGACATAATTATACTTGCAGACGAGATTTATGAGCACATAAATTTTGTGGGCGAGGTGCACAGCATATCAGAATTTGAAAGCGTGCGCGAACGCGTGGTCATCGTCAACGGCGTGTCGAAAGCATACGCAATGACCGGATGGAGAATAGGCTATATGGCCGGCCCGCTGCCTATTGCCAAGGCAGTGACCAAGCTGCAGGGGCAATACACATCGGGGGCATCATCGATTGCGCAGAAAGCCGCTGAAGCCGCTTATGAAGGGGCGCAACAATGCGTTGAAGAGATGCGTGCCGCCTTCGAGCGCCGCCGCGACCTCATTGTGAGCCTTGCCAAAGAGATTCCCGGATGGGTTGTAAACAAGCCGCAGGGTGCATTCTATCTTTTCCCTCAGGTTGAGTCGCTCATCGGCAAGAAGCACGGCGAGCGCGAAATCAAGAGCAGCGGCGACTATGTGATGTATCTGCTTGAAGAGGCCCATGTGGCCTGTGTTGACGGCGAAGCCTTCTGCGCCCCCGGCTACATGCGCCTGAGCTACGCCACTTCCGACGACAACATCCGCGAGGCGATGCACCGCATCCGCGAAGCCACTCTACGCCTGTCTTGACACTGCGACCGACAGCCGGAAATCCACATATAAAGTATAAAGCTGACAAAACCGAAGTCTCGGCACCGCAAGAGCGCCGGGACTTCGGTTTTTAATTTAAACAGCCCTTTTCAAACAGGCCGCAAGAACTTCTTGTCAGAAACGTGTCTTCAACACTGTCTTGACTCCGTTGTGGCTTGTGGCGCGAACCACATAGTTGCCGTCGCCAAGGCCGGGGCTAACTGTCAAAGAGGGGTTTTTTATTGGAAGGCGCAGACACACAACGGCAGCTGCTTCAACGAGGCACGAAAACCCGACATGACAAAAAAGGGCAATCCATCACGGAGACGCCCCTTTTTAGTTGTTATGTGCAATAATTGAATTAATGATGTCGTGTGGGTGGAGATGGATTCGAACCACCGAAGGTATAAACCAGCAGATTTACAGTCTGCCCCATTTGGCCACTCTGGTATCCACCCGGGCTTCTCAGCGGAGCGGAACCCGTTCCGCTGATTTGCGCTGCAAAGTTACGAATAATTTCCAATCCTTGCAAATATTTTTAGAAATTTAAACCTTCCTAAAAACACCTACCCTATAATTTCCAAATCTTATAAACTATATATCAACTTCTTAACATCAAATCTCATAACCATCAATTTTCACTCACAAAAGTTGAATAAATCATATCGAAAGGCGACGTAGCGTTGACATAAGCTCACGGTTGATAGGCTTATCGTTCTTGATAGCCTTCGTGAAAGGCACATAGACAATCTCATCATTCTTGATGCCGATCATAACGTTGCGCTGGTCGTCAAGAAGAGCGTCGACAGCAGCAGCCCCCATTCTGGAAGCGAGGATACGGTCGTAAGCCGTAGGGGAACCGCCTCGCTGTAGGTGACCGAGAATGGTCACACGCACATCATAGTCAGGATATTCCTTCTTCACCCTCTCGGCAAGAGCCATCGCGCCTCCCGTGGAAGGAGATTCAGCCACAAGCACTATCGATGAGTTTTTAGACTTACGGAATCCGTTGGCGATCAATTCATCGAGCTGATCCTCCTGGGTGGCAACCTCAGGTATGATCGCTGCCTCGGCTCCGGACGCGATCGCACCGTTAAGAGCGAGGAATCCGGCATCGCGTCCCATAACCTCAATAAAGAAAAGACGTTCGTGGGATGTGGCGGTGTCGCGGATCTTGTCTACACAATCCATAATGGTGTTGAGCGCAGTGTCATAGCCGATTGTGGAGTCTGTGCCATAAAGGTCGTTGTCGATCGTGCCGGGAAGACCTACAATCTGGAACTGGAATTCATTGGCAAAAATCCTTGCACCGGTGAGAGAACCGTCGCCGCCGATCACCACAAGGGCATCTATGCCATGACGCTTGAGCACATCGTAAGCGCACTGACGACCTTCCGGGGTCTGAAACTCCTTGCAGCGTGCCGTCTTCAGGATTGTGCCGCCTCGCTGAATGATGTTTGACACATTCTGGGTGGAAAACTCAACAATTTCATCAGTGATAAGTCCTTTATAACCACGCATGATGCCATATACCTTAAAACCGGCAAAAATAGCGGCACGGGTCACCGCCCTGATAGCCGCGTTCATTCCCGGGGCATCACCTCCGGAAGTAAGGATGCCGATGGCTCTCTGTTCACTCATATTTTTTTATTTTAATTTGAAAAAGAGTTTATTTAGTAACTGTTTATATTTATTTGTCCTTGTCCGTTTTACATACGTCTAACGCAACGACATATAGTGCAATTTCGGATTATTTTTCACAAAGGTAACGTTTTGTCGGGAAGTGACAAAAAATTTCTGTAATTTTGCAATTACAAATCCAGTATTACAACACATCATAGGGAAAATGGATAACATTAAAAACATAATATTTGATCTTGGCGGAGTCGTAATAGACCTCGACAGAAGCAGTGCCATCTCAGGTTTGACCGAATTAGGGATTAAAGATGCAGCTGATCTGCTCGGCGAATATGAGCAGAAAGGTCCTTTCCTAAAACTGGAAACCGGAGAAATAACCTCTTCCGAACTCTTCGATACACTCCTGCCCCAATGCAATCCTGGAACCACAGCCACCGACATACGCGACGCTTTTGAGAAATTTCTTGTCGGGCTTCCTGTGGTGAGACTACAGACAATCAGGCAGCTACGTGATAAAGGCTACAAACTGTTTGTCCTATCCAACACCAATCCTATAATGTATAATCATTGGATAGAGGAAAAATTCCGCCAGGAAGATATGACTGTCAACGATTATTTCGACGGGATAGTGGTTTCTTTCCAAGAACGCACATGCAAACCCGACCCTCAGATTTTTCGTAATCTTGTGGAACGCTATCGTCTTGACCCTCATGAGACAGTGCTTCTCGACGATTCCGAGGCAAATTGCAAGTCTGCACGCACTATAGGACTGAATGCTGTGCAGGTGAAGAAAGATGGCGACGATTCTTTTTTAGGTATCTGCAACAGATTATTACAGAAAGGGACTGACAAATGACACGGAAGGGAGCTGCGATAGGCACATTCGATGGTGTGCACCTCGGTCATGCCATCGTGTTGGCGACTCTGACAAAAGAATCGGACATCCGCAATCTTGAACCGATCGCCGTGACATTCGACCGTCATCCGCTCTCACTTATTGCCCCGCAAAGAGCCCCGAAAGCCATTACAACACTTGAAAAAAAGGAAGACCTTATACGCAAATCCGGGGCATTTCCCATAGTCATTCCATTTGATGAGAAACTTCGTTCAACCACGGCTGCCGACTGGATGAAATTTCTTAAAGAGGAGCATGGCGTGGAGATGCTTGTGGTGGGCTACGACACGACATTCGGATGTGACGGTCTTTCCTATTCAATTTCCGACTATCGGCGACTCGGGGAAAAAATCGGCATGGAAGTGATCGAAGCCCCTTTTGTGGCGGGCATAAGCAGTTCCGCCATACGCAAGGCTATCGTTGAAGGCAACGTGGAAGGAGCGGCAAAAATGCTCGGCAGACATTTTTCCCTCCCCGGCATAGTCGTAGACGGCAACAAGCTCGGCAGGACAATTGGGTTCCCGACTGCCAACCTTTTGCCCTCTGCCGGCATTGTGACACCTAAAAACGGCGTGTATGCGGCAAAAGCTATCTTGCCCGACGGGAAGCACGCAGACGCCATGGTCAATATCGGTGTACGTCCAACTATCATGCGCGGAGACAATCAGACCGTGGAGGCTCACCTTATAAACTGGGGAGGCGACCTTTACGGCAAAAATATCCGACTCCTGTTCTATGGGCGACTGCGCGATGAAGTGAGATTCAATTCTATCGACGCGCTCCGCAAACAACTTGAAGCCGACCGTCAGGATACAATTGAATTCCTTCAAGAGACGAAAAAATAGCCTTAAAACCTATTTAGCGATAAAAATTTTGCATTCCATGCGACAAAACACCGCAAATAATGGTTATATTTGCAAGAATATAAACCTTTGCGGTCTTCTTCGAGTCATTTATGATGGTTCCTGACGCCGCTTCCACACCATTCCGCTATGAACGATATCGAAATTGTTAACTTTGCCACGACTCCAAGTATTGTGAGCAGATATATGAGAGAGTTGCGCGACGTCAATATTCAAAACGACCCGATGCGATTCCGTCATAATCTTGACCGTATCGGCGAGATCATGGCATACGAAATCTCTAAACGCCTTGACTATACTCAAGAGAAAGTACAGACCCCACTCGGGTTCACCATGTGTCACGAACCGATCAATCAGATTGTGCTTGGCACAATCCTGCGTGCCGGGCTGCCATTCCACCACGGATTCCTAAACGTTTTCGACCATGCTGAAAACGCATTTGTCAGCGCATATCGACGCTACAAGGAGAGCAGCGAGAAATTCGACGTGCTCGTAGAATACATGGCGGCTCCAAGAATCGACGGCAAGACCCTTATCCTAATTGACCCTATGCTTGCAACCGGAAGTTCCATGGAACTTGGATACCAGGCGCTTCTTAAGAAAGGCACTCCGGAACGGATACATATAGCCACCGTCATAGCTTCACGCAAAGCGGTGGAATATATCTGTGAAAAATTCCCGGGAGGGATAACCACACTTTGGGCTGGCGCAATCGACCCCGAAATCGACTCCCACAGCTATATAATCCCAGGGCTCGGCGATGCCGGCGACCTTGCATTCGGAGTGAAAGACGACAATTAAAAATGCCTTAAAACCACGAGAAGTGATTTTAAAAAGTATTGACATTCTCAATTTTAAGAACATCGCATCCACCACGCTCGAATTCTCCCCGGGCGTGAATTGCTTGTTGGGAATGAACGGAATGGGAAAAAGCAACCTGCTTGAGGCAATACACTTCCTGAGCATGGCTCGACCTATGACCGCTCTTCCCGACAATGCGCTGATACGCCACGGAGAAGACATGCTTATCGTAAAAGGGGAATACCTCGCCGACTCGGGAAGCAACGACATAATCGCCTGTGGCATCACCCGTGGGAAAGGGAAGAACCTTAAACGCAACGGTAAAGAATACAAACGATTCTCCGAACATATCGGAAGATATCCCATAGTGACCGTCACTCCAGGAGACTCCCAACTCGTGAACGGTCCGGGCGAAGACAGACGGAAACTTATGGACATGGTGATCTCGCAGGCTCACCCCGAATATCTCGCCCAGCTTATAAGATATAACCGTGCCCTTGAAAGCCGCAACAGGATGCTGAGGGCAGGAGTGCGCGACACCCTGCTCTATGAATCTGTAGAAGCGGGACTTGAAGACGCAGCCGCCCTAATTCATGCCACCCGCCACGAATGGGTGAAAACAATCGCGCCAAAAGTCGAGGATTGCTACTCACGCCTGTCGGGGGAACGGGAGAATGTAGAGATTGCCTACTCCAGCCAACTCACCGGCACCTCTATGAAAGAGCTACTTGCGGAACGACGTCCCAAAGACACCATCCTGGGATATACCTCCGCGGGAACCCATAGAGACGACATAGATGCCAAGCTTGACGGATACAGTCTCAGGCGGCTCGGAAGCCAGGGACAGGTAAAAACTTTCACCGTGGCACTGCGTCTCGCAATTTTCGATTATCTCAAAGAAGCAAGCGGCACCACTCCCCTCCTTCTGCTCGATGATATTTTCGACAAGCTTGATGCCTCGAGAGTGGAAAATATCATGCATGAAGTGACTGTAAACAAGACTTTCGGTCAGATTTTTATAACCGACACCAACCGCAAGCATCTCGACGACATTCTCGCCGGCATGGCGGGTCCTTGTTCGATGCTTAACGTGGAAAATGGTGTTTTCACTCCATTAAGCAACTGATTATTATGGAAAGAAGTGAATCTCAAAGCATTGGAGATATTCTCCGTCTCGCTTTTCAAGACAATTGCATGCAAGACCGTCTTGATGAATGTAAGGCTGTGGAATTCTGGCACATGGTTATTGGAGAGGCTAATGCAAAAGAATGCCGTCGTCCGTACGTCAAAGACGGGATCATGACCGTAGGAATCCCAAACGCATCCCTACGTCAAGAATTATTAATGAACAGGTCTTTAATCCGCCGCTCTATCAATGATATGATCGGCAAAGAAACCATAACTGAAATCCGTTTCATCTCATGAATCCAGATCTTATACCAAATCCGGACATATTTCACCACTCCACTCCGATGCAGTTGAGGTTCAACGACGTGGACGTGCTCGGTCACATGAATAATACTGTTTATTTTTCCCTTTATGACACAGCTAAAGCCGACTACTTCACTGCCGTGCAAGGAAAACGGATCGACTGGAAACACGTAGACATCGTAGTGGCAAACGTGAATTGCGCATATATAGCGCCCGTCTTTTTCGGAGAAAAGATAGAAGTGTTGACAACTTGTGTGTCCATTTCCGAAAAAAGTTTTAAATTATTGCAGATGATCAGGGAAGCCGACACTCTGGAACCTAAATCAATCTGTGAGACCATAATGGTAAGTTTCGATCCAGGGACACAGACCGCCTGCGAAATGCCTGATATATGGGAAAGGCAACTCTGTGACTTTGAGAAACGCGATTTAATCAAGAAAAAATAATTTCCTATACTATGAATCAAATAGAAATCCCGCTGAACCTTGACAGTTTCGAAAAAAACTCACAGGAAATTAAAGTTTTGAGAGAAGTGTTGCTATGTCGCAAAAACGTTGGGCATCTTATGGATGATGAGCGTGCGATGGATGCAATGCAGCGCACAGTGGAAGGACTCCGCACGATGCGCGAGTTTCCAGACTTCAGCAACATTGAATTCCGCGCTTTACTTGTGGCAGTCATCTTCGATCTCGCTGAAATACACTTCACTCTTAAAGATTATAAACAAAGCGAAAAGGAACTCGACACTCTTTTCAAGATACTCGACAATCTTGTAAAACTTGACGAAACACGCTTCGGAAAGTTTCATATTCTTGCGATGGAGCTATCCACCCGCATCATTCGTTCCCGCAAAAAGGCTCTTGATCTCCTCGTAAAACAGCAGATCAACGCCGGCGCGCTATACGACAAAGTCAACTCCGGAGTGGTGGCTGCGACTGATAAATTGGTTGATTCCCTTAGAAATATAGGTCAGCTTCTCGCTTCTACAGGCGATCTGAAAGCAGCGTTGAAGTTTTATGCTGAGGCTATAAAATTCTCAAAAAAACGCACCGGAAGAGTGACCCGCAAAGAGGTTAAGATGACTATCGAGATGGCGGAAATAATGATGCGCATTCGCTCCATGAGACCTCGTGCAAGCCGCCTTCTCAATGCCATTCTCCCACACGCAATATCTCTTGAGACCATAGAGCTTGAACAAGATATACTTGCTCTGCAATCTCTGATTGAATCCGAGGCGGACAATGAATCAAAATGGAGAATGTTCATCCATCAGCTAACATTGTCAGCAAAAGCCAAATTCAAAAAAAATGATAAGCCGGAAGCCCGGGTGAATAAAGAGAAACAGACTCCGGCAGACTCCACTGAAAAGAAATAAAGTCTAAACTATAGCCAAATGTCCACCATATTAAACACTAATGGGGCAGAACTTCAGATACCTACTGTCCTCCCTGATGTGAGGGGAAATTTCTATGTGATAACAGCTGATTGGAATCCGCTGATAACATACGCATTGCGCGACGGCGCCATAGAGGTGTTAAAAAAAGCCGGCATACCAAATGACAATATTATAAGTCTCGCAGTGCCGGGAACTGTGGAACTCGTCAACGCGGCAGCCGTGGCAATGAAGAAAGGGCCTCTTTCTAAATTCAATCAAAATGGGGAATTAATAGATGGTAAACCTGTTGAAGCGGTTATCATAATCGGATGCGTGATACGAGGGGACACACCCCATTTCGATTATGTATGTCAGATTGCAGCCCAAGGCATCGCGGAGCTCAACGCCAAAGGCGAGGCTCCCGTGATTTTTGGAGTGCTGACTGTCGACAACCAACAGCAGGCACTCGATCGTGCGGGAGGTTGTCTTGGGAACAAAGGTGCCGAGGCGGCATGCGCGGCTATAACCATGGCAAATTTCCCCCATCTCATTCAACAATAAAGCGCTCATATCCATCCCTTATCCATATATGCGATAATATATTGTAAATAAATATATTATCGCATATTTTATTTATTTTTCAACCCTATAAACTTTCTATGCAGGTAAGTTAGCACACTTATAACCTGTGTAAAATTTTATCTTGTCTTGTCATTGAGGTCTTTGTCGGCATCTTTATGATATTTATTCAGTCATTATGTAACCCCATAACTCCATCATAAATATCAAAAATCTGCTCGACAAATCCTCTCAATTCCTTCGACAAATAAATTTAAACAGTTTCTTAAAATATGCCCGATAATTGCGCAAAATAGTAATCTTTAACTTTTCTACACTAATATTTAGGACAATAACGCCGTTTCTATTTCGAATCTATGGGAGAGACCCTCCCGGACTATTAATCCAATACGATTGCCTTCTGAGGCAAGAGCTTCCGGCTTCTTTAGAGGCCGGAATTATCAAGAGTAATAAATCCAATTGTTTTAACTTATTAATCCCGTAAATCCTATGAATTACAACTTTTTTTCTGACACCCATGTCATATCCAACCATTCCGACAACATAATCGCCGATTCCTATCTCGGTGCTGTTACCCATATCGAAGAGCATGGGTCGGCTATAACCGAAAACTTTTTTTCATGACTTAGATATGTTTTAGTGCCTTAATCTATACCTTTACTAAAGAAAAACATAATTGTCTAAATTTTGGGTTATATACATTAGTAATTTCTATCATCTGCCGAAGATACGGAAGCCGTCTGACATCCGTGCCATTCTCTCCTATAAGGCATGATGTCCGTCGGAATCTGACGCAGGGGAAAACCGGACACCGGGAGGTGTCCGGTTTTTTTGTTTTTATCCTTATTTTTCACTAATTTTGTAAATGAAAATCAGTGTCGTCTTGGCGATTGTATGCCATTATGGCTGTTTTTATCAACATTATATTTTGACTTTTCAGACATGACTCCTTATCTCCCTCAAACCCCGCAAGATGAAGACCGAATGGTGGAGGAAGCCTACAAAGAAGTGCTCAACGCATATCTCGCAAGCAACCACCGCAAAAAAGTTGAAATCATAGAACGTGCCTTCCGTTTCGCCAAGGAGGCACACAAAGGCATAAGACGCAGAAGTGGAGAACCATATATTCTCCACCCTATTGCCGTGGCAAAAATTGTCATATCGGAACTCGGGCTCGGCTCGACTTCAATATGTGCCGCTTTTCTCCATGACGTTGTGGAAGACACTGAATTCACCCGAGATGATATCGAAGCAAGTTTCGGTGCAAAAATTGCCGATATTGTGGAAGGGCTCACTAAAATATCCGGCGGCATATTCGGAGACAAAGCATCGATACAGGCTGAAAATTTCCGTAAGCTATTGCTGTCGATGTCTACCGACATCAGAGTGGTGCTCATTAAAATGGCAGACCGCCTACACAATATGCGTACGCTCGGATCAATGCGACCGGAGAAGCAATACAAGATCGCAGGAGAAACCCTATACATCTA
This sequence comes from uncultured Porphyromonadaceae bacterium, assembly GCA_947073495.1. GTDB lineage: Bacteria > Bacteroidota > Bacteroidia > Bacteroidales > Muribaculaceae > Lepagella. The sequence continues at coordinate 3,951 of CAMTMX010000081.1, read as the reverse complement.
TGCCCCGCTCGCCCACCGTCTCGGGCTTTTCAAGATAAAACAGGAACTTGAAGACCTGGCATTCCGCTATGAGCATCCCTCACAATATGCGGCGATTATGGAAAAACTCAATGAAACAGCCGACCATAGGGAGAGAATCGTGGAGGAATTTGTAAGTCCGGTAAGGAAAATGCTTGACGACGCAGGATTTAAATATGAAATTAAAGCCCGTGTGAAAAGCGCATACTCAATCTTCAACAAGATGCAGACAAAGAAGATCCCTTTTGAAGAGATCTATGATGTCTATGCGGTAAGAGTCATTTTTGATAACGATGACGACACTCAAGAAAAAATACGGTGCTGGCAAATATATACTTTCTTTACAGAAGGACATCGCGTGCATCCTGACCGGCTTCGAGACTGGACAAGCATACCCAAGGCAAACGGATATCGCGCACTTCATCTCACCGCCATGGGACCGGAGGGAAAATGGATTGAAGTGCAGATCAGGTCAAAAAAAATGGATGAAATTGCGGAACTTGGATATGCCGCACATTGGAAATATAAGACCGGAGTGCACGAAGATGAAAGCGAGCTTGACACTTGGATGAACACCATCAAGGATATCCTGGCGAATCCCGAACCAAACGCCATAGATTTCCTCGACACCATAAAACTAAACCTCTTCTCTTCCGAAATATATGTTTTCACCCCTAAGGGCGATCTCGTGACTCTTCCGTCCGGGTCTACCGTACTTGACCTTGCTTTCGCTATTCACTCTCAGGTGGGCATTCACTGCATAGCCGGAAAGATAAATCATCGTCTCGTACCCTTGTCTCACAAACTCGACAGCGGTGATCAGGTGGAAATTATAACTTCAGAATCGCAGACTCCCCAAGAAGAATGGATGGAATTCTGCCATTCTGCAAAGGCTCAGAGCAGATTGCGTTCTTTTCTCCGTAAAGACCGTAAGGCACTGATAGAGCGTGGCAAGAAGATTTTCAATGATCTCATGGAGAAAGAAGGTATCAAACCTTCAAACCAATTCGTAACCAAACTTCTTGCAAGCCACCATCTCCAAAACCGCGACGAACTGTATCTGATGCTCGCAAACGACGACATCGACATATCTCCTAAAGAAATCAAAGACCTTTCCACAAACAAAAAATCTTTGATGAGAAAAATTCTGAGGAATCCATTCTCTTCAAAGAAAAATCCTGATGAAGCGAAGAAAGAGCGTGTCAACCGTAAGGAAGTATACGTTCTGCATCCTGACGACTCAACTCCAAACTATCGTCTTGACTCATGTTGCGCACCGGTGCCGGGCGATGACGTTTTCGGGTTTGTAGATGATGAGGAAAATGTAGTGCTTCATAAAGTGGACTGTCCCGTGGCTTTACGGCTGAAAAGCGCATATGGTTCCCGACTTGTGGCAACAAGCTGGGGAGGAGTGGCAAAGCGTTTCCTCGCCACCATCAGTATTGACGGTATCGACAGGCATGGAATACTCGAAGAGATTACAGCCACGATTTCAACCCGTATGAACATAAACATTCGGGGGCTTAACATTATGGCAAAACAGGAAGTTTTCCATTGTGACCTGACCGTACAGATCGACACAGTGGAAACCGTGGATGCAATCTGCGATGCCCTTAAAAACATCAAAGGGATTAAATTTGCCAGCCGAATATCATAACAATGGTAATTATCGATAATTATGTGGAATAACTTGTTCTCTCGTCTCAACCTCATCCGTTTCGGTCTCGCCATAATTTCTGTGGCGGTCATAGTCCTTATCCTTCCCCGTGCCGACCATCAAAGCTTTTCTTATGAACTCAACCAGCCCTGGAAATATCCCCTGCTGACTGCTGACTTCGACATGCCGATTCTAAGAGATTCCGTATCCGCCCGCCAGATGCGCGACAGTATCGACAATGTCTTCATCCCTTTTGTGAAACGTGACAACGCGGTGGAGAAGGTCAATATCGACAAGTTTGCCCAACTCATCTCCCATCATGCTTCAGCAAATGAGGCGGCACATCTCGTGAAGCTGATGAATAAGGTATATGACGACGGTATCCTCGACTCAAGAATTTATGAGAATGTAGTCGTGAAAGGGGACAAGTCTTTACGACTTGTCGACAGCAAAAACAATGATTCAAAAGCGGTGGTGCGTATGGACGCTTCGGAAATGCTGTCGCCTGCAAAAGCCTACGGAAAAATTGACTCCATCTATCATCACGACCTTGACATAGAGAAGCCCCTCAGCGCCGAAATTGTAAAGGCTCTAAACATCTGTCTGACTCCAAACATTGTAATTGACACCGTCACTGACTATAAATACAGGCGTCAGGAATACCTCAATGTCACCGGAGCCATGGGAGTCATCAAAAAAGGTCAACGAATCGTGGATCGCGGAGAAATCATCAATCCGCAAATCTACACAAACCTGAACACCTATCAGGACATGATGGCATCCCGGCAGTCGGAAACGAGCCATACCTATTTTATTATCGGAGAAGGAATATATATCATATCCATAATAATAATCTTATATATATTCCTCAGCCTTTACCGCTCCCGGTTCTTTGCTGACATAAGGAAGATGACCTTCCTTATGTCGTTCACCACCCTCTTCACGGTGTTTGCTATCATAATGTGTGAATATTTCTCAAACGGAATCTATCTGATACCGTTTGCAGCGGTCCCCGTGATAATCCTTGTTTTCTTTGATTCAAGAACCGCAATATTCTCCCTTCTGACCACCGTATTGATTTCGGCACTCGTCGCCACATATCAGTTCCAGTTCATTTTCATGGAGCTTAGCGTCGGGCTTGTGGCTACATTCAGCATTCGTCAGCTAAGCCGGCGCTCCCAGCTTCTGCGCACCGCTGTATATTCTTTTGTGGCATATTGTGTGACATACTTCACGATATGCCTTATCACCGAAGGCAATCTTTCGCAATTCTCATTCCGCACAATCGGCACATTCGCAATTAATTCCGTGATACTCTCCTTTGCATATATCCTCATTCTTGTCATTGAGAAAGTGTTCGGATTCACATCAACAGTGACTCTTGTGGAATTGAGCGACATCAACAGCAAGTTACTTCAGAAACTTGCCGAAGCGGCTCCGGGAACATTCCAACACTCTATACAGGTATCGACTCTTGCGGCGGAGGCGGCACGAGCCATAGGTGCAAACTCGACAATGGTACGTACGGGCGCCCTGTACCATGACATCGGCAAAATGAACAGCCCTATTTTCTTTACCGAAAACCAACATGGAGTCAATCCCCATGCCGGTCTTGATCCGGAAATAAGCGCACAAAAGATCATATCTCATGTCACCGACGGTATTACAATGGCTTCAAAGGAAAAATTGCCGGGAGTCATCAAAGATTTCATTGCCGAGCATCATGGGAAAGGGGTCACAAAATATTTCTACACTACTGCTGTCAACGAAAATCCCGATAAAGTTATCGATAAAGCGAAGTTTCAATATCCGGGTCCTAACCCTCAGACAAAAGAAACAGCAATTTTAATGATGGCAGACGCCGTGGAAGCGGCTTCCAGGAGCCTCAAAGACTACACTCCACAATCTATCGACAATCTTGTCGACAGGATTATTGATAGTCAGGTACAGGATGGGCTCTTAAAAGAGGCTCCTATTTCTTTCCGGGATGTAGAGACCGTCAAACGCTCTTTCAAGGCACGTCTGTCTACCATATATCATTCACGTGTGGCATACCCCGAGATGAAAAAAAACACTGCGACTGCTGAAGAAATAAAGAGAGCGGAAGGGAAGAGCCTGGAAGAAGCATCTGAAAACTTCCGGGATTCAGACAAACCGTCGTCTACAGGATCCTGACGGCATTAGTTTTGAACTCTTGTCTCAGAAACTGTTTAAATTTATTTGTCGAAGGAATTGAGAGGATTTGTCAGGCAGATTTTTGATATTTATGATGGAGT
>CAMTMX010000080.1 GCA_947073495.1 uncultured Porphyromonadaceae bacterium | reverse complement strand
TTCTGCTATTATGCTTGTTTTTGAGCACTTACCTATGTGTTTCGGCTCTTCAACCTCTTAAGAACGAAACAATAAAATACCGCATCATGTATAAATGGGGTATGATCAACAAACAGGCAGGAACAGCAACCATAACCCTGCGCGACCAAGGCGACCGTTATGTATCGCAGCTGGTTGGCCACTCGGCTCCTTGGGCCGACAAATTCTTCATGGTGCGCGATACTCTCAACGGAGTAATGGATAAACAAGGCTACAAACCACACTTCTACGAAAAAATTGCTCATGAAGGGGATGACCATAAGCACGATATCGTATGCTTCACATACAACGGTAACTCGGTGACCGGCGAATGTACCCGAAAAACCGTTAAAAAAGGCCAGCCAAAACCCGACCGCAATATCACCCTGACAGCCGAAGGAAAAACAGTGGATATGCTGTCGTCTTTCTACTTCATGCGCACACTTCCCTTCGAAAAATGGAAACCCGGTCAGAAAGAGACCGTGACCATATTCTCCGGAAAACAAAAAGAAACGCTGTCGTTTGAATATAAAGGCATTGAATTCGTGCAGATTGACGGCAAACGATACCAATGCTTCCACGTAACATTCATTTTCACGGGAAAAGGAGGTAAGAAAACCTCCGACAATATGGATGCCTGGATTACCACCGGCAGCCAGCGCACCCCCGTGCAGCTCGAAGGAAAGCTCCCCGTGGGCAAAGTAAAATGTGAAATCATTAACTGATAGCCCGCCATGTCAACGCAGAATCAACCGACCGCAAAGCCCTCATGGTTCACCAAAACCATCGACAAGGGCATGGATATATGGAAATATGTATCGGTGGGTGTATGGCACGACCAACGAAATGTATGGTACGTCAACACTCTGAAAACATTGAACCTTTCTCTGAAATCTTTTTTCAATTCTGACATTCAGACTCAGGCATGCGCGATGACCTTCCGCACTCTGCTGGCAATTGTTCCTGCTCTGGCACTGCTTTTTGCAATCGCCGGCGGATTTGGATTCAAGAACACTCTGCAGGCCGAGCTTTTTGATATATTCCCGGCTCAAAAGACAGCCATATCATACGCCCTCGGATTCATTGACTCATATCTGTCGAGCTACTCCGAAGGGCTGTTTGTGGGTGTAGGCGTGGTATTCCTGCTGTGGACCCTTATATCTCTGCTGGGTAATATTGAAGATACATTCAACCTGATATGGGGATTGAAAGAAGGACGGTCGTTTGGTCGGAAAATAGTGGATTACACGGCCATGCTGATGATTCTGCCCATAGTGATGCTGTGTGCCAGCGGTCTTTCGCTTCTGCTGAGTTCCACACTCCAGACATGGTTTCACTGGAACTTCATGTCGCCGTTTATCAAGATAATTCTCGAAGGCCTGTCGTGGGTGCTTACTTGGTTGTTTTTCGGGCTGCTGTACCTGCTGATGCCCAATACCAAAGTTAAGTTTGCCAACGCATTCATGGCCGGGGCTTTTGCCGGAACCGGATTCTTGGTGCTCCAATGGTTATTCATTACCGGTCAGTTATACGTAGCCCGCTATAATGCCATATACGGATCGTTCTCGTTCCTTCCGCTCATGTTGCTATGGACACAGCTCACATGGGTGATTATATTTGCTGGAGGCGTGGTATGCTATTCTTCACAGAATATATACATGTATAACTTCAACGATGCCATAGAGAACATTTCATCGCGCTATTACTCACACCTCATCCTTGCCATCTGTGCAGTTGTGGTACAACGGTTCATAGCCGATGAAGGAGCTACATCGCCGGCGCATCTGGTAAAAGATTACAAACTGCCCCCGCGACTCGGCACAATGATCTGCGACAAACTGGTAGCGGCGGGTATACTGTCGATAGTACTCATCGACTCAAAACATAATGCCCGAGGATATCTGCCGGCTCTGAGACCGGATAAAATCACCGTAGCCGAAATTTACAACCGCCTTGACTCTATAGGCTCATCAGACTTCATACCCGACTTTGACAAAAACTTCCCCGGAGTAATAACCGCCTTTGGCGACATACTCGAAAATGAAGAAAAAATCACTTCACAGATACTTGTATCAGAACTTAAAATCAAACATATAACTAATAAGTAATTATCTAATCCTTAAAAAATCTAAGAGAAAATGAAAAAAGTTATTGCAACCCTCAACGCCCCCGGCGCAATCGGCCCCTACAACCAGGCCATCGACACAGGTGCTTTCGTATTCGCATCAGGTCAAATTCCAATCAACCCTGCCGACGGCTCAATCCCTCACGGTATCAAAGCTCAGACCCAGCAGGCCATCTCAAACGTTGTGGCTATCCTCAACGAAGCCGGCCTTACACTCGAAAACGTAGTGAAGACCACCGTTTACCTTCACGACATGGGTGACTTCCAGGCCATGAACGAAGTATACGGAGAATCTTTCCCCGCACCCTACCCCGCACGTTCAGCCGTCGCTGTGAAAGAACTTCCTAAAAAAGTTCTCGTAGAAATCGAAGTAATCGCCGCCCGCTGATAAACAGTATATAAAATGTGTAGCCCCTGCATCAGCCATTGATACAGGGGCTACGAATATTTTTATAATTACAGATGTCACTTCACAGCCTTGAAGCTCATGTCGAGGCCTTTGACACTGTGGGTCAAAGCGCCCACACTTATAAAGTCAACACCGGCTTCGCCATAAGCACGCAGAGTATCGAGAGTGATGCCACCCGAAGATTCAATTTCTACATCCTTATTACGCTCGCGGATGTATGAAACAGCCTCGGCTGTACGCTCGGGCGTGAAATTATCCAGCATTATTCTGTCGACACCGGCAGCAAGCGCCTGATTTATTTCATCAGTATCACGCACTTCTACCTCTATCTTGAGATCTTTACCATTTGCCTTGCACCATTCCTTGGCTCGGGCCACAGAATTGGCAATACCTCCGGCAAAATCATTATGGTTGTCCTTGATGAGTATCATGTCAAACAGACCGATACGATGGTTTTCACCACCGCCAATCTTAACAGCCATTTTTTCGAGTATTCGCATGCCGGGAGTAGTCTTGCGAGTATCTAGGACCTTGGTTTTCAAACCATCCAGACGGCTCTGATATTTGGCAGTCATAGTAGCTATACCGCTCATGCGCTGCATGATGTTGAGCATGACACGCTCGGTTTGAAGCAACGAACGCACGGGGCCTTCTACCTCAAACACTATATCGCCGGGCTTCACATGCGCACCGTCGTTGATATGAATGGTCATGCGCAGCGACGGATCGAGCTTATCAAAAACCCTGCGGGCTATCTCAACACCGGCAAGTATACCTTCCTCCTTTATAATAAGGCGCTGGCGACCCATGGCATCGGCAGGAATGGTACTTAATGTAGTAGCATCCCCATCGCCTACATCTTCGGCAAATGCCAATACGAGCAAATCATCAATTAATTCATCAGGCGTTTTCATTTTCTTTCGATTTTTGTTACTTTTGCGCAAATTTAATAAAAAATCACATATAAACCACTAATAATGTTATCGAAAACGGCTGTTTTAAGTAAAAATATAAATATATGCGGAAATTATTAAGATTTATGATGTGGGGAATGTATCTCAACCTTTGTTGATGTAGATTGTTTGAGAAGGTATGAAGATTCCATTTTTGGCTATATTGTTGATATTGTGCTGTAGCTTTCCGGCTTTTTCACAGTTCGAGATGATCGAGCCTGTGAACGAGTCAGGCTATGGTATGGTAAAGACGAATCTCACATTCGGATACGACCATGCCTTCGGTGCGGTGCCAGACAATATAACAGGAAGGATATCTTATCAGATAATCAAGAAACCGTATCTTACTTTTTCCGCCAACGCCCGGCTTAACACTTTGTGGGCTAATTTCGACTCAGAAGCCCTTTCCAAAGATTTGGATCCATGGGAGATAGGGCTGAATGGAAATCATTCTTACGGAAGTTTCGGGTTTACTGCAACCGGCTTTCTTCCACTTTTCGGCAAACCTATGGCAATTCTTGCCATAGGGAATGCCGAATGGTCGAACCATTGTTTCGGGCGTATTTCAGGTCTTGTTGGGGGAGCTTATATTTTTAAACTCACGAAAGACACACAATTTGGAGTTGGAATACTGGGCATGATAAATACTTCTTCAAAAATCCCGGTTTTTCCGGTCTTTATTTATCGACATCGGTTTAATCCACAGTTTGCTATAAATATTTATGGAGGATTGTTCGGGCTTGAATATAAGCCTAATGATAACAATCTGATCTCTTTGGGGGCAGACCTTGATGTGAGAAGCTTCTATTTTAAACCTCATGTGGAGGGTTGGCCCGACAAGTGCCGGTTTACAATGACTTCTTTGCGTCCGGCATTAAAATTCAAACATCGGTTTTTCAAAAATTTTTATGGTGAGGCACAAGCCGGAGTGTCGTTTAAGATTTCAGGAAGAGTGTCAGGAGTGACAGGCAAGGCGAGATATCTTGATTTTTCGGAGAAGCCGTCGTTTTTCTTGAAGGGTGTGCTGAGCTATGCGCTTTAGACAATTGGTAATTAGTAATTAGTAATTAGTGATTAGTAATTAGTAATTAGTAATTTAGATTATTGAAATATAGAAAAATGAAGGCTTGCAGCGGGTGCTCGCTGCAAGCCTTTATTTAAATCCTGTATGGAAATTTTAGTTTTTGGGGGTCATGCCGATGTTCTGGAAGATGAATGAATATACGTCTGCATATTCGTCGATTACTTTCGACATAGGTTTCCCACCGCCGTGACCAGCCTTACTGTCAATACGGATGAGTTTTGGTGCGTCTCCTGTATCGGATGCCTGAAGAGTGGCGGCATATTTGAATGAATGTGCCGGAACCACCCGGTCATCATGATCGGCTGTTGTCACAAGGATTGCCGGATAAGGGGTGCCGTCGTTCTTGATGTTGTGGAGCGGTGAATATGAAAGAAGATAATCAGCCATCTCTTTTGAATCCGCGCTTGTGCCGTAGTCGGAAGCCCAGTTCCAGCCGATAGTGAAGAGGTGGTATCGCATCATGTCCATTACGCCTACTTCCGGGATCGCCACCTTGAAAAGGTCCGGTCGGATATTCACAGTCGCTCCAACAAGAAGACCGCCGTTGCTTCCGCCTACGATTGCCAGATGTTCCGGAGAAGTCCACCCTTCGTTGATGAGATATTCTCCGGCAGCTATGAAGTCGTTAAACACGTTCATCTTGTTCATCTTAGTGCCAGCGATATGCCATTCCTCACCATATTCTGAGCCGCCGCGAAGGTTCGCCTGGGCATATATGCCTCCGTTTTCAAGCCAAAGCATCCTGCTTGCCGAGAAACTTGGGGGGAGAGACACATTGAAACCGCCGTAGCCATAGAGATAGACAGGGTTCTTGCCATTCTTTTCAAGCCCTTTCTTATAGGTGATAAACATAGGGATCCTGGTGCCGTCGGCAGAAGGGTAGAACACCTGTTCGGTCACATAATCGTCCATGTTTACACCGGGGATCTCGGGAGTTCCGATAAGGGTGCTTTCTCCTGTTTCCATATTGTAGGAATAGCGTGCGGAGGGATAGACGAAAGAAGTTAGAGCATAATAGACTTCGTTATGATCTTTGTCGGAAGATATTCCTACTGTGCCGAATGTCGGGAATTCTATTTCGCGGATGAGTTTTCCGTCTTGCTGATAGATGTAGGCATGTTCTGCGGCATCCTCCTCAAAAGTAATGATCAGTTTGTCACCGGCAAACTGGGCACCAGCCATAACACCTTTACCCTCAGGAATCACCTCTTTCCAGTTTTCCTTGGCTGGATTGTTGAGGTCTGCCACCATCAATCTGTTTTTTGGAGCGTTCCAGTTAGTCTTGATATATGCTTTGTCGCCGATCACTTCCATCACACTCATTTCGTAGTCTTGAGAAGGCTCCATCACCACCCAATCTCCACCTTTCTTGAGGTTTTTGACTTTCAGTGCGTTGCCGAGACCTTGTCCGGCAGCGGTCAGGAACATCCATTCCTCATCTTCCGGAACGTAAGCGGAGTGGAAGTAAAGCGGGTTAGCCTTGTCTTCATAGACGAGACGGTCTTCACTCTGAGGTGTGCCGATCTTGTGGTAGTATATCTGATGGTTTTCGTTGGCGTTTGAGAATTCCTTACCCTTTTCAGGACGGGGATAGGCGCTGTAGTAGAATCCGTCACCTTCCCAGTCGGCACCGGTGAACTTAGCCCATTCTATATGGTCGTCGAGAAGCTGCTTTGTTTTGGCATCCATCACATATATCTCGTTCCAGTCGGAACCGCTGCGAGAAATAATGTATGCTGCGTATTTGCCGTTGTTGGAGAAGCTCAGCCCCTGCAGAGCCACTGTTCCGTCGTCAGAGAGGGTGTTTGGATCAAGGAAAACTTCCGGAGTGCCGTTTAGTGTATCGGTGCGGTAAAGCACACTCTGGTTCTGAAGCCCGTCATTCTCATAAAAGTAGTATTTCCCGTCTTTGTGTTTGGAGGGGAGCCCCGTTTTCTTGTAGTTGTTTAGCTGAGTGAGACGGTCGCGGATTTTATCGCGGAAAGGTATCTTGGAAAGATACTCCTCAGTAATCGCGTTCTCGGCTTTCACCCATTCGAGTGTGGCAGGAGCCGTGTCGTTTTCAAGCGGACGATAGGGGTCGGCTACAACCGTGCCGAAATAGTCGTCAGTCACAGTTTCGTCTGTAGGAGCTGCGGGATATTCAATCTTTGAAGAAGAACAAGACGCCGCGATTATGCCGGTCATTGCAGACATGAGAGTGGTTTTAAATAGTCGGTTCATGTATGGTTCAGTTGATTAATATCGCAAAAGTAATTAAAAGTTGCGATAGGAAGTGCAAGATATTGATAAATTTTAGTAAAAATATGATATTTGGAGATTTGCGGGAGTTTATATATCTTTGAAGCTGTTTAGTACTTTCTAATTGAAATGCCAAATAACTTTTACTAAACTTACCGCTATAAACTTATTGAATCATGCAGAAAAGATTGGTTTCCCTCGATATCGTCCGCGGCATCACTGTCGCCGGAATGATACTTGTCAACAACGGTTATGGAAATTCATTTCAGATGCTCAGGCATGCCGAATGGAACGGACTTTCGGTAAGTGATTTCGTGTTCCCGTTTTTCCTGTTCATAATGGGTGTGTCGCTCTATCTGTCACTCTCAAAGACCGGCTTCAAGTTCTCATGGAAGACATTTGGTAAAGTTGCGAAGCGTACATTGTTGCTGTTTGCAATCGGTATAGGTATCAACTGGTTTGACCTTGCCATATGGGGAGACGGCTTGTCGATAGGGGAGCTGCGGTTCTGGGCGGTGTTGCAACGTATCGCCTTGTGTTATTTCCTTGTGGCGATGTTTGCCTTATGTGTTAAACCGAGGATGACCATTCCTCTTGTTGTTGTGTTGATTATAGGTTATATGGTGGTGCTTGTATTTGGAAACGGCTATAGTCTGGAATCCCAATCCAATTTGCTCTATAAGGTTGATGAGTGGATGCTTGGGGATTCCCATCTCTATCATTGGTCGGCGGTTGATCCGGAAGGGTTGTTGAGCACGATGTGTGCTGTGGTCAACACATTGTTGGGTTATTATTGCGGCATGAAACTCAAAAATATAAAAGATCTGTCAGACAAGATAGTGTCTGTCTATACGGTTGGCACGGTGCTTGTGTTTGCGGGATTTCTTGTCAGCTTCTTCCTCCCGTTCAACAAAATCATCTGGAGCCCGAGTTTTGCCTTGGTCACTTCGGGTGCGTGTGCGTTGCTTTTGGGCTTTGTAATGAACCGCACTGACAAGCTGAACGGGAAAGGGTTTTGGCATGACGTTTTTCTGGTGTTCGGCAGCAATGCGTTGCTGTTGTATATAAGTAGTGAACTTATGGCTATAGTTTTTGGTAGGATCGGATTCAGTCAGTTCCTTTACGGTTCATTGTCATCGGTGATCCCCGTTGCGGAATTGGCGTCGCTCTCTTATGCAGTGTTCTATGTCGTGATGAATTTCCTGATCGGTTATCCTCTCTGGAAGAAGGGGATTTTTATAAAATTGTGACAGGATATTGCACTAATTAATTAGTTAGAAATAGATATAAAAAATAATTGATTGTCTCACGACAACCAATCTTCAGTTAACCTTAAAATCTAATACCATGAAAAACTCAATGCAAAATTATAAAATATTTTTCAAAAAATGCTATTAAACATAAAAATAATTAAACATTTAACATATTTTTAAATTTGATTGTTAATTTTGAGATTTTATTTACAATATTTTACAATTTTATCGTTTGAAAGATATGAAAAAGATAGTATTTGCAATTCCATTGTTGCTGGTTTCATCAGCATGCACACATAAATCGACCGTAAAATCTGAGGAAATGAAAGATAGTGTCGTTACATCTATGACAGTGACCCGTCGCCCGGCTTCAGGAGTTAAACCGGCGTCAGCTGTGTTGAAAGCTTCGGCGTTCAGGATGAGTGGGGACTATTCCGATAATGTTGCCGTTGGCGTTGGAGCCGATGGCAAACTGACGTATTTCCCTGCACCGGGTGATATAAGTGAGAATTCGGCTCCGGTAGACCTTGGTAACGGCTGGTGGCTCAACCGTCAGGGAGTGGGTGTCGGCTACCGCTTTACAAAGTATACATTCGGGGAATATTCGAAGTTGGATCAGGTTCCGTCGGCGCAGGAACTAATTGATGCGGTCATACCCGGTGCGGTCGTTACAGAAATGCGCACGTTCGATATCCCAGCCTCTGAGGCAATGTCGCATATAGATGAGTTGAAAACAACCGTAAGCAATTGGTGACGATAAAACAGTTATAACTGATCAGTTATAACTGTTTTAAATTTATTGTAATTATGATTATTCGTTATTTCTTTTATCTTGCGTTTCTGTTTTTTTGTATAGGTTGTAAACTGACAGACAATAAATCAAATTCTTCGATTCAGTTTCCGGACAACATAACATTGAGTGCGGATTCAATCGGCATGGACGTTGTATAAATCCGGGCACCATCTACGATGTGGATCCATTCATTGTTGTCAGTGATGTCAGCGAAACCCGTAAATCGCATTATGCAGTGTTTGATAAGAATTTGAAATATCTCTATTCCTTCTGTAATTACGGGGAGGCGCCTGAAGAATGCCTGTTGCCTGCGGTCATTAAAAACGGGAACTCCGATACGTTTATTGTCAGGGATCATGCCAATGACTCTTTTCATTGTTACGAACTTACAGACAGTTGTGCCATCCCAGGAAATGTCTTTCATGTAAAAAGGTCTGACCGGAATGAATTTCTATGGGAAATAAACCATGTTTCAGGGGATAAATATCTGGCAAGATGTTCTTCTCCCAAAAGCTCGATACGACGTTTGATCGATTTTAGCTTCGGGACATTTCTTGACAGTGTTCCTCAGACGTTTGACTTGCAGAAGATAATGGGGGATGATTATTATACAGAATTTGACGATTGCTGGATTGTCGCAAACGGAAAATATTTTGCCTGTGCGTATTATTTTATAGACAGGATTGAATTTGGCGTTATAGACAATGACCATCTAAAAATCAATTCATTCGTAGGGACTGACACCCCTCCTGATTTTTATCGGTATACTGATGAAGAACTGAACGGGAAATATAAATACAATGTGGACTATAACCCCGTATGTTACGAATGGCTCTTTACTGACGGAAATGAGGTATACGCAAGTTATTTCGGTTTCCCGTGGGGAGACATCGATCGACATTCCTCGGTTGTCGAAAAGTTTGATTTTGAAGGTAACCCCTTATTAAAAATGACTTTGGATGTGTCGTTAGCTTCATTCGTGGTTGACGACTCAAGAATAATCGGCATCAATCCCGAAAGGTCTGACGATGTGTTTTATATTTATGACATGAGAAAACACTAATTCAACTCTCGTTTGCAAAAGTTGACTTAGCCATGAGATGACGCGCCGGATATGATTGCCATCCAGAGATAATATCTGTCTGTTGTGGTATAATCCGGATATCTCAACAGACAGATTCTATGATATAGCAATATGATAAGTGATGCCTAATGTATTCTCCTTGAAAATTAGGTTTGATTTAACATTATAAACTTCTTACGCTAACATTCTTTAACCATAATTTTAACAAATTTATTTTCAAAATATGCCTTTGCATTTCGGTATATTGCCAGTATTCATGTGATTCCGATATCGCAATGCTTGAAGAATCCCTCACCCTTGCGGGGGATAACCGTCACGAACTGGAGAAAGTGCTTCGGCACTTTCAGGATAGTCCGGACAAACTTTATGCCGCAAAATATTTGATACGGAACATGTCTTCCCATGGTTCCAAGGAATGTCCGCGCATTGACAGCGCTAAATCATATATTGTCCATAAATATGAAATGGACAAAGGCAGTCGCGCTGACACCATTCCGAAATACATTTTGTCTGAATGGAGAAAAGAGATAGAACTGACCTCAGAAATCGAATCAGACCTGACGAATATAAGTGCGGAATATCTGATCGACAATATCGAATTTGCCGTGGGCACTTAGTTCAATTAGTAACTCAACTTTCGCAAGCGGAAATTGAGGGTTATTTGTTGATTGAAAATGTCATTATTTTTTCTACATATCAAAAGTATTGGGAATTATGTCATTATTGTGTATCTTGTAGAAGATAATAAAAATAAGCTATTGAGACATAATGATTTATAAGTATGGATGTAGATAGTGATTAGACAGAAATTTTATGATTTGAATGAAAAAATTATATAAATTTGTGCAAAATTTTTAATCTATGAATCGACTCCTAAAATATTATGTAAGTTTGATTTTAATTGGTTCGTTTGTATGTTCGTATGCAACCGAATCATATAAAGAATCGATGGAACAACCGTCTGCTCCTTCATCTACAGAAATTCCTATATTGATAGTGAAATCTAAAAAAAAGGATGGAAAGTTTGCGCCTGCTAAACAGATCTGTATAGTTTGTCATGTAGAGGATGATAAAATTTCTTTTGAGTCTCCATTCGAATACGATACGATGAATGTCGAGTTAGTCAGACTGGGAAATTCCATGGAAATCTGGTCCACTACTTTTTTTGATAATAGTTATATCGATATGTATTTTGAAAGGGAAAGTGGAGATTATAAAATATCTCTTAATTATGACGGGTCAGAATATATAGGATATTTTTCTATAAATTGAAACCGTTAAATTTTTACTTTCATGAAACGGATTTTCCCATATCTGATAATCATTGCTCTCGCGGTGCTGTCGGTTTCTTCCTGTAAGAAATCGGCGAGGGATGTATATGCCGAGGCTGTGGAGGAATGGATCGGTAAGGAAATCCTGTTTCCCGACTCCATGATGACCGTCACCGGAGAGATGATTGCCCCACCGACCGCTGACTTTACAATCGTATCCTATTATGATTCCACAGGATGCACGGAATGTAAGATGCAACTTGCACTATGGAGTGAATTCATGCGGAAATTAAATATCCGCTCCAGAAACAGGGGCATTGCGTTGATGATCATAGTTCCACATAAGAAAAAAGAGGAGCTGTTTGATTTTGTAAGCAGATACGGATTTATCAGTCAAGTCATAGTGGACGAGAATGATAATATTAACCGAATGAACAACTTTCCTGAAATGGGAACCGATCTGAGGACTTTCCTCATTGATGACAGACACTTTGTATCAGCTGTCGGCAACCCGATTTCATCAAAAAACATAGAAGAGCTATATTTTAAAGTACTGAATACAGGCGACACGCCTTTGGATAAACACCTGTCTTCAACAAATCACAATGAGTTTGACTTTGGTAAAATATCTCCCGGAGAACGTGTGATACATAAATTTTTATTGAGAAATACTTGTGAGGACACTTTAAAAGTGAATGGGGTGTATTCCTCCTGCGAATGTACGGAAGGGGCTGTTTCCAGCTGAATCATCCCTCCCGGAGCAGGCTATAATATCGAAGTTATTTTCTGCGATACGACAATAGGTGATTTTTATAGGGTTGTATCAATCTTTTTTGAAAACGATATCCCGGGCATTGATTTTGAAATCTCCGGGAGGATCAGGTGATAAAATATTTTGTTTAATTAATTAAAAACGACTGATGAAAAAAAGTCTTTTTATTGGAGCGATGATGCTCGCTCTCGCAGTATCAGGCTTTACACTCGCAAGTGTGAACAGTATCAGTGTTGAACACCAGAATCTGGTAACGGACAACATCGAGGCATTGTCCCAGAACGAAGGTTTCATAATCTCCTGTGGTGGGAAGTGGGGCGCATGCTGGAAGTGGGATGAAGGCATGAACAAGTGCCGTTTCACTGGGAATGTACATAACTATTGTGTAAACATGTAAAGGCTATGCGTTATATCGGATTTCTTTTTTCGATTACACTTTTGGCGTCAGGATGTGTCTCACATCCTGACGGTTCAAAAGTGGATCCCAATGTGAAACTGAAAGTATCCCTTGAGGACAAGTCCCCCTCCTATAAGAAATATTTCGACAGGATTGAGATGATACCTCTTGAAACCACAGACTCGTCGCTAATGGCCGTGATAGAAAAGATGGTATGTATCGGTGACACAATCGTGGCTTATGACGGCAACCGAAACATAATAAACGTGTTCGGTCCTGACGGGCGGTTCCTCAACAGGATAGGCAATATTGGACAGGGACCGGAGGAATACACACTGGTTTACGACATCTCCTACAACCCTGGAAAAAAAATACTGTCGATGCTCTCTCCTTTCGGGGAGTATCTTGACTTCACTGTCGACGGCAGGTTCATTCAAAGGACGGAACTCCCACCTCAGGCAAACTACCAGTCGTTTGAATGGATATCTGACAACAGGCTTGCCCTGTGGTCTGTCGTCCCTGAGGATGAGCCCGGGATGTTGATTCTGAACACTGATTCCGGGAAGACCGAGTTCGAGGGTTGGTATCAAAACCCGAACATCGAATTCTTACAATTATACCCCTTCAACCTTTACAACGGCACACTGTATTTCTCTGAACCGATAGGTATGTCAATTTTTAAACTGGAAAACGATTCCTTGACGTATGCATACGAATGGGATTTCGGTAAGGACAATTTCGATGTCGAGGCATACTGCAGGGAGGTTGCCGACACGGACATAAGCGAACAGGGCAATAAGGTACAAAATGATATGTATTCCGGATATTTGCCATACATGATTAAAGAAAGCTGGCAACTTGATGACCACTGTCTCTCGATTCTTTTCTCATGCAAGGATCACAATAGGGATTTCAGAACCCTCATTTATAAGAAAAGCTCTGGCGAAGGATCATGTATAAGCAGGTTCAAGGAGGGGATGTCATTAAAGCCCCTATACGTAAATGATGAGTATCTGATATGTCCTGTCCCTGAAGACGAGATAGAGATATACAATAAGGTATGCAATCAAAAAATTGAATCAGACGAGGACAGCAATGTCATACTGGCGAAATATTATTTCCCGAAGAGATAACCTGTATAATCTCTTGCCTGTTCTAATCTCTGCAATATTCATTTCCTGCAGTTTCACCCATTCAGAGAAAAGTGTGACCAATCTGACATTCCCTCCTGAAATAATGGATTTTATCCCGATCGGGAAACAATATCACATCATCTTGCCTGTCCTTCCCGGAAGGATGATTCCGGGAAGGGAGATGCTTGATAAGATCGAGAGGATGATCGAGAATTCCGGATCGGATGACGTGGATTATTTTGTATGTGTTCCCGAGGGTGGTCTGACAGCTGAAGATAAAAGGGC
>CAMTMX010000079.1 GCA_947073495.1 uncultured Porphyromonadaceae bacterium | reverse complement strand
TGACTCCTGCAGGATTCAAACCTGCAACCTTCTGATCCGTAGTCAGATGCTCTATTCAGTTGAGCTAAGGAGCCATTGTTTTTGTGAGCAATTCGTTTCCGTTTTGCGAGTGCAAAGTTACGACTATTTTCTGAAACTGCAAAATTTTTTAAGGAAAATTTTTAAAAAATTAATGCCACTTCTGAAGCTCCAACAATTCCCGGAATGGGAGGCGTTGATTTACAAATCTTTATCTCTCCGCCTAAAATTTGATCCCATTTTTCAGTAAGTCTGATTGAAATCGTTGCGGCAACTGTTTCAAGAAGTTTTCTCGGACGATTCATTTCGTCTTTTACAATCTCATAGATATCGGCATATGATATTGTGGCATCCAGACTGTCGTCAAGCACCGCAGGCTGGAATGGAATCGTCACAGAAACCGACACTATAAATTCATTCCCGACCTTTGTTTCCTGTGGCATTACTCCATGATATGCGTGGAAACGAAGGTCGGAAAGTTTGATATTAAAGTTTGCTTTCAACATTCAATCAATTGAGATTGGGTGCTTCATTTGATAATTGGATATTAATTGTCTTGGCATACCGGAATTTTTGCAATTCGGCGGGCATGCCTGCCTCCTTCAAATTTAGCTTCCAGATAGGCATCGACTACCTTTTTTGCATCTTCTACAGAAATAAACCGCGCCGGGAGAACAAGGAAATTGGCATCATTATGCTGGCGGGCGAGAGATGCGAGCTCGGGAAGCCAGCAAAGTGCTGCCCGGATACCCTGATGTTTGTTAAGAGTAATCTGAATACCATTTCCTGATCCACACATAGCCACACCGAAATCACAGTCTCCGTTTTCAACAGCCTGTGCTGCGGGATGTGCGAAGTCGGCATAGTCGCAAGAGTCGGCAGAATCGGTTCCGAAGTCGGTCACTTCATAACCTTTGCTCTGAAGATATGGTTTTATAATCTCTTTCAATTCATAAGCTGCATGATCGGCAGCCATTGCTACTCGTTTCATATTGTGTGGGTTTAAGTTGGTTAATCAATTCAGGAGAACTTTTGCTATTGTTTTGTAAAGATCAATGACGGTTAGGGGAAACTCATTTTAATAAAGCCTCATCTTCCTGCAGAAGAGTTTCGGATGATTCCGTGCGGTTCATCTGAGAGCGGGAATTCCCTGACTTATTCTCATTCCCTTTGCCTCCAAAAATTTTGCTGGTGAATGCAAATCGGACAAGAATATAATTTACCGGGATGCATATTGCCATTGCAGGGAGGAGCGCCAGCGTTTTTCCTACAATCTGTTGGAATATCGCTACCAATCCGGTCTGCAGCCCCATGTTGAAGAGATGGCTCAGTGTGAATCCCACCCCTTTTTTTGCATTTGGTCGGGTGTGGAATGTGAAATAGCTCGACAGGAAAAAGTTGACGATAAAACTCAGAGCATAACTTATCATGGAAGAGGGAACGGCTTTAACGCCAACCGCATGTACGAAAATCACGTAAAAGCCATATTGTAATACTGTTGCGAGAGCTCCGACTAATCCGAAACGCACGATTTCCGCAAAACGGCTGTTACTGTTTATGAGTTTTTTTAAATTCATTCTTTGATGTCAAGTTTTTCCTTATTTATTGGGTTATTTCTTTTCTGTGGAAATTTATTCTTATTCAATAGGGGCTGTCGGTTCCCCTGTGTGGCATTTCGCTATTTCTTTGTTAATGCCTTCTATATAATCGAGAATCTGACCGCGCCCTAATCCTTTTTCAGAAGAGGTGACAAACACCGGAGGCAGTTCCTCCCATTTTTTCAATAACTCTTTTTTGTATTCTTCCACTTTTGCTGCTCCGGCATTGATGCCGAGTTTGTCTGCCTTGGTGAAAACGATAGCAAACGGCACGCCATTCTCACCGAGCCAATCGATAAATTCCATGTCGATTTTTTGAGGCTTGTGCCGAATGTCGATAAGAACGAAAAGAAGTGTCATCTGATGTCGGTCAAGAATATAGGATTCAATCATGTCCCTAAATTCTTCCCGCTGTGCCTTACCCCTGGCGGCGTAGCCATATCCTGGAAGGTCAACGATATAGAAGCTTCCATCGTTTATGCGAAAATGGTTGATTAGAAGAGTCTTTCCGGGCTTTTGTGAAGTCTTTGCCAAGCCTTTGCTGCGGGTCAGCATATTTATAAGAGAGGATTTGCCCACATTTGACCTGCCGATAAATGCGTATTCAGGCACGTCGGTGTCGGGGCATTGTGCCACCTTGGCACTGCTTATCTCGTATTTGGCGTTTTTAATCTCCATGGTTGCAAAATTAATAAATATATTCAACTTCCGCAAGACAGGTTAATAGTAAACATGCTCTAAAAGACAAGGGTATGTATATGCCTAAGAGCGTCATCTACCTTTGAGGCGTCTACCACGTATGCCATAGTTGTGTCGGATGCTCCCTCATAGTGTCCTTCCACTTGAATTCCATCACGGGAAAGGGTATGTCGTATTCTTGCACCAAGTCTTGTGTTGCCTTTCATATTTTCCCCGACCACTGCTATTGTTGCCACATTGTCTATTCTTTGAGGTCTTGGTATGGTGCCATTTGAAAGCTCCGGTGCAAATTCCCGACACAGCAGATCGAAGGTGACGTCGGCATCAGCCTTTGCTACGGCAAAAGACATTCCTGTCTTTTCATCACTACGTGTGACATTGAAAACCTTAACGCCTTTTTTTGCAAGGGCATTGAAAGTGCGGGAAACGGTATTTTTAAGTTTGCCGGATATATTCCCCCCGAGATGAAAGAGGGTGGTGTCGCGAATTGCTGATATCCCTTTCACCCCGAAGTCGCCTTCAATAGAGGAATCTGTGATCAGTGTTCCGGGTGCTGACGGATTGAAAGTATTTAAGATCTTTATGGGAATGTTTTTGTGAAACACCGGATAAATTGTAGGAGGATAAATGACCTTCGCCCCGAACGAGCACAATTCCATGCTTTCAATAAAAGTCATATGAGGCACAAGGATTGCATCAGATACAATACGGGGATCGGCGGAAAGAAAACCATCGACATCTGTCCATATTTCCAAAATTTCAGCATCAAGGGCTGCTGCGACGAGCGCTGCGGTAAAGTCGCTTCCCCCTCTGCCGAGATTGGTGATATCACCTGTCTTGCAGTCTGTGGAGATAAATCCGGGCACAATAGCCTTGTCAAATGGTTTGGAAAATTCTTCTTGTATCAGTGTTGTGGTAAGTTTTTGGTCGGCGATATTTTTATCATACCATTTTTCGGTCTTTACAAAATTCAGAGAGTCGTGTCGGCTGCCCCCTTTAATCATGGCTGCCACGATCACGGACGACATTCGCTCGCCAAAGCTGACGATAATGTCGAGTGTCATTTGTGGGAGATGCCTGATCAGATAGACTCCGTCATACATACGCTTCAGGTCGGAAAGAAGATTAAGTACGGAATCTTTTACATCCCTGCGTCTGTCTTCATCGACAACGTTTTCGATTATTTTGAGATGTCTTTCGGTCATTGCCTTGACTTCTTCAATGTATGAAATGTCGTTGGCTGCGGCTGCCTTGGCTGTGGCGATCAGACGATCTGTCAACCCCCCGAGAGCTGACACAATCACCACTGCAGGTCCTTCTATTGACTCTACGATAGATTTCACATTTTTAAGGCTCTCGACCGAGCCAACGGAGGTGCCTCCAAATTTCAGTACTTTCATTATAATAAAACTCGTGCTCGAATTGTTGTAAAGATATAGTCAAGTTGATTATCTCTTGGAACTGTTTAAATTGATTTGTCGAAGGAATTGGGAAGATTTGTCAGGTGGATTTTTGATATTTATGAAGGAGTTATGGGGTTCCATAATGACTGAATAAATATCATAAAGATGCCGGCAAAGACCTCTATGACAAGACAAAATAAATTTTAAACAGTTTCTTAATCAGCTTAATTTTGAGTGGATTATTTGTAAAACAGATATCCCGACAATAATATAAACGTTTCAGCCGATGAATCTTCACAACCTTTTATATAATAATTCGTCAAAAGTTGTTCCGCGGCGGGGCAGCCTTCTGATTGCAGACCCTATGATGGAAGAGGTGTATTTCCATCGTTCAGTTGTTATGATTCTCGATGTTGACGATGATAAGGGGCATCTTGGTCTTACGCTTAACAAAACCACCCGCCTCACACTCAAGGATCTCATGCCTGATTGGGAAACAGGCAAAAATGTACCCATTTATTGTGGAGGCCCGGTTGATCTTGAACGGTTGTTCTTGCTTCACACTCTTGGCGACATCATTCCGGATGCTGTTGAGATCATTCCCGGAATATATGTTGGTGGAGATGTAGAAAAAATTCTCGAATACATCGAAATGGGAGGTGAGATAGAAAACCGTATTCGATTTTTTCTTGGTTACAGCGGATGGTCGAACGGTCAGTTGGAATCGGAAATCGCCAAACATGCCTGGGCGGTCAGAAATCCTACGGACGGGGAGTGCCTTTTGGGTGGTTCTGAAAATGATTATTGGCGACGTGAAGTAGAGATGCTTGGGGAGCATTATCGCAGTTGGCTTGTAGTGCCCCAGGATCCATCTCTTAATTGACTTAACCGGCGAGGATGCCGTTCAGACTGTCTATCCAAGAGACTTCGTATATATCAGCATGTTGGAATACTGACCGTTTGGTGCGCTGAGCCAGTCATGCAGTTTCCCGCTGCATTTATACCCTAGTTCTGAAAATCTCTTGACAGCGCGGGTATGGCTCTCTTCAATCTTTGCTCCAAGCTGATGAAGATGGAGGGTGTTTTGAGCGTATTCCTCGATTAGCCTGAGGGCTTCATCTGCATATCCTTTCCCTCGAAATTCCTTGCAGATATATATGCCTATAAATGCGCGGAGATGACGTTGCGACACTTCATATAGATCTACAATCCCTACAGGAGTGTTGTTGCCTTCTTCCGTAATGATGAGACGGAGCTGACCTGCGGAAAATGGGTCGGCATCATAGTTTAAGGCATATTCCCTGAGTATGCGTCGTGACAGGGGAGCTACGGTGTCGCTATAGCGCCAAGCCTCGACATCATTTTCCACTTCATACATGAAATCGGCGTCTCCTGGTTCGAGAGCGCGCAAGTGGAGTCTGTTTGAATGTAGCATTGTGGTTTACTGTTTGAGATTTATAATTATGAGTTAGATCTGAAGTGGGGAGGGTTGATTCAAATCTCGGCTCTCGGATTTTAAGTCAATTATTGCTTTTGAAACGTGGAGGAAAACAACACACGGTTCTGGATTGATTTCCCCAGTGTCAGTTCGTCGGTATATTCAAGCTCATTGCCTATGCTCAGGCCTCTTGCAAGCATCGTGACCCTTACCGGGAGGTCCGCCAATTTACGATAGATATAAAAATTGGTTGTGTCTCCCTCAATGGTGGGGCTCAGGGCGAGAATCACCTCCTTCAGGTTTTCATCACACACTCTCTTTATCAAGCTTTCAATTTCGAGATCTGCCGGGCTGACACCGTCAAGAGGGGAAATCACTCCTCCGAGTACGTGATACAGGCCGGAATGCTGATGAGTAGACTCGATCGTAATCACGTCTTTAACATTCTCCACAACGCAAACTGTAGAAGCATCGCGCCGGGAATCATTACAGATCGGACAGACTTCCTGCTCGCTGATGTTGTGGCAACGGGAGCAATAACAGATGTTTCGGCGCATAGAAATAATAGATTCCCCAAGCGCCACTGCTTCCGACTCATCTCGTCTCAAAAGATGGAGAGCGAGCCTGAGGGCGGTCTTTCTGCCGATGCCAGGAAGTTTTGACAGTTCCGACACGGCATTCTCAAGCAAAGATGAATTGAATGATTGAATCATACTACAAAATTACAAAATCATTTTTATGTGGCAATCCTTATGTGAAGATTTTGGCCAATGAGTTGTAAAAGCGGATGGATTTTATTAGTTTTGTAAGTTGAAACAACAGTTCAATCAGGAATGATAGATTATATATGCGGTTCGCTTGCCGAACTACAACCCACGGCAGCTATAATAGACACCTGCGGAGTGGGCTATGACATCAACATAACGCTTATGGATTATGCCGAGCTTAACGGTGGCTTAGGAAAAGATAAAGTGAAACTATATGTACATGAGTCGATCAGAGAAGATGCGCATCTTTTATATGGTTTTTTGACCAAAAGAAGCAGGGAACTTTTCAGATTGCTTATTGGCGTGAGCGGGGTGGGCCCCAACACTGCACGATTGATTCTCTCGTCTCTCACGGCTGATCAGCTGGAGAACGCTATATCTTCCGGTAATGACACTATGTTGAAGGCGGTGAAGGGTATAGGTGGAAAGACGGCACAGCGTATTATAGTAGACTTGAGAGATAAAATAAAAGGTTGTGGCATAGCTTTAAATGACAGTGCTCCGGCAGTCGGTGAGGTATATGAAGATTCAATTGCAGCGCTTGTAATGTTGGGCTTTACTGCACAGCAAAGTCAGAAGGCCTTGAAGAAAATATTTGCCACTGATCCCACCCTGAGCACAGAGAAGGCAATAAAGCTTGCTCTCAAGATGCTCTGAAATGATTTGTAGGAAAACCGTTGTTAAAAATATTTTGATGCTTTTGTCAGTGTCGTTGGTGATACTGACGGCATCTGTATTGTCTACGGGACAATATCGGACAACGGTAGTTCCGCCACCGCCTCCTCCTGTACCTGAACATCTCCCGGGTACGCAAAGCCCGGACAGTGTGGTTTTGCCTTCTCCTGTCAAACCGACGTTGCCGACGACTTACGAAGATTATATTGGTAAAGAATATGCTGCCGACCTTTCCGATCCCAAAAATGTCAAAACGGTGGTGGAATACGATCCGGAAATCGGTATGTATGTATTCAGAACGATTATCGGAGATAAAGAGATTGTGACTCCTTATCTCATGACTTCGGGTCAATACAATTCAGTCTTGACGCGCCGGGAAATGCTGGATTACTTCAGGCAACGAAACTCCGAGATTATCCAAAACAAAGATAAAAACGCGTTCAATCTGTTTGATGTGAACTTTGCACTTGGTCCCCTTGAAAAGGTCTTCGGTCCGGGGGGTGTGCGTCTGTCCACCCAGGGATCCGTACAGCTGTCAATGGGGATTAAAAGCAACAAGACTGATAATCCTGCACTCTCGATGCGGTCGAGAAGAAGAACTTTTTTTAACTTCGACCAAAAGATTCAGACTACGGTCTCAGCCTCTGTCGGAGATAAATTGAAGTTCAACATGGGCTATAATACAGATGCCACCTTTGATTTTGATTCCCGGAATTTAAAGTTGAACTATGAAGGGAAGGAAGATGAGATTATCAAAAGTATTGAGGCGGGCAACGTTAGCATGACCACAGGTTCAAGTCTTATAAAAGGGGGGACATCATTATTCGGCATCAAGACAAAACTGCAATTCGGCAAACTTACTCTCACCGGGTTGGTCAGCCAGCAAAACAGTGAGTCTAAATCTGTAAGCACCAGTGGAGGTGTCCAGACCACATCATTCTCTATCAAGGCTGACAATTATGATGCAAACAGACATTTCTTCCTCGCACAGTTTTTTTATGACAATTATGACAGGTTTGCCGCGACATTACCGCACGTCACATCGGGAATAAATATAACCAGAATAGAGGTGTGGGTGACAAACAAGAGCGGGCGGTATGAAGAAGCGCGCAATATAGTCGGATTTATGGATCTTGGGGAAAATATACGTCTTGCAAATAGTTTCTGGCGTCCCAACACATCAGAGTCTGTCCCTTCCAATCGCTCTAACGATATGCTTGATATCCTTAAAAGTGAATATCCAGGAGCCAGGAATATCAACGAGGTGACTCAGGTCTTGTCTCCGTTGCAGTCATTCGGGATTATTGGTGGAAAAGATTTTGAGAAGGTGGAGAGCGCACGTCTGTTGAATTCTTCGGAATATACATTAAATCCTTCGCTCGGCTACATATCTTTGAAATCAAGGTTAAATTCAGACGAGGTGCTTGCCGTGGCGTATGAATATACCTACCAGGGAAAGGTGTATCAGGTAGGTGAATTTTCAAGTGATGTGACCACCACTTCTCAATGTCTATATCTGAAGATGCTTCGTGGCACCATGATCTCTCCCTCTTTACCGATGTGGAAACTCATGATGAAAAATGTCTATTCCCTCGGTGCTTATCAATTGCAGAAGAATAATTTCAAACTTAATATAAAATATTTGAGCGACACTATCGGCACGGAAATCAATTATATTCCTGTCAGCACAGTGTCGAATGTGCCTATTCTGCAATTAATGAATCTTGACAGGATAGATTCCAATCAGGAATCTAATCCTGACGGTTTCTTTGATTATATAGAGGGGTATACGGTCCAGCCTGCCTCAGGAAATGTGGTGTTTCCGGTGGCGGAGCCGTTTGGAGCCAATCTTGAACGGAAAATAGGAAGCCCCGATCTCGCCGCTCCTTACATATATAAGGAGCTTTATGATTCAACCATGGTTGTCGCGTCTCAGTTCGGTGATAAGAATAAGTTTATGCTTGTCGGCGAGTATCAGGCGTCTAATGGGGCGCAGATACGTCTGAATGCCATGAATGTGCCGAGAGGGTCGGTAGTGGTGACTGCGGGAGGCGTGGTCCTTACGGAAAACAGCGACTATACGGTTGATTACAATAATGGTATCGTCACCATAATAAATCAGGGCATCATAGATTCCGGAACAAATGTAAGTGTGTCATTGGAAAATATGGAGCTGTATAGCATGCAGCGTAAGACGTTGCTTGGATTGGATGCACAATACAGGTTTAACAAAGATCTGACTGTTGGAGGCACCGTTCTCCATTTCTCGGAAAAGGCATTGACCGAAAAGGTTAATATCGGGGATGAGATAATCAACAATACGATGCTGGGAGTGAATCTAAGCTATAACAAGGAGTTCATGTGGCTCACCAATCTTTTGAACAAGGTCCCCACGATCAATGCTGTAGCCCCGTCGTCGTTCCATCTTAACGCGGAGTTCGCACAACTTTTGCCGGCGAAACAAAAGACGGGATCGACAAAAGGGTCTTCTTATATAGATGATTTCGAAAGCACCCAAACAGGCATAGATATGCGTAACCCCTATTCCTGGACGCTTGCCTCCACACCTTACGACGCGGGGGCAGATGCATTGTTCCCGGAAGCGGCATTGTCTGACAATGTCGACTATGGCAAGAATAGGGCGCTTCTTGCCTGGAATTACATAGATAGGATGTGGACGCAGAAAAACTCGTCGATGTTGCCCGGCTATCTTCGCAATGATTTGAAGCAGTTGTCCAATCCTTATGTCAGAGAAGTCACGGTAGATGAAATTTATCCCGGAAGAGACGTGATATATGGGGAATCTAATTATGTACAGACTCTCAACCTGTCGTTCTATCCGAAGGAGCGTGGACCTTACAATCTTGATTGCGACAATATAGATTCGAACGGTGAGCTGTTGTTCCCTGAAAAACGGTGGGGTGGCATAATGCGTAAGATGGACAACACCAACTTTGAGTCTTCCAACGTGGAATATCTCCAGTTCTGGCTGCTTGACCCTTTTTTGGATCCGGAGAACCCGAATACTGAGGGAGGCGACCTTTACTTCAATTTCGGAGAGATTAGCGAGGATGTCTTGAAAGATGGAATGAAGAGCTATGAGAATGGCGTGCCGATCGATGGAGACGAGCGGTTTATGACTAATACCAACTGGGGAAGGGTCTCTACCCAGAATTCGCTTACTTATGCATTCGAGAATGCGGAAAATGCCCGTCTCCTTCAGGATGTGGGGCTCGACGGTCTGCCTAATGATGATGAATATACTTTCAGTTCCTATTCAAGATATCTCGACGGGTTGAGGTCGAAACTCTCGGCTTCAACATTGGCGGAAATGGCGGAGATCCCGTTTTCTCCATTGAATGACCCTGCAGGGGATAACTACCATTTTTATCGTAGCCCTTACTATGATGAGCACCACACCTCGATTCTTGACCGGTATAAGCATTATAACGGGGTTGAGGGTAATTCATTGTCGCCCGATCAAAGCGACAATCCCTTTTATCAGTCTTCAAGAAGTGTGCCGGATGTCGAGGATATCAACCAGGACAACACTCTTAATGAATATGAAAGATATTTCCAGTATAAAGTCTCGATAAGACCGGAAGACCTCGAGGTGGGGAAGAACTATATAGCAGACAGGAGGGAAAAAGTTGTAAACACCCGCATGGGTCCGGCAACAACCGTCTGGTATCTGTTTAAGATTCCGCTCAGCCAGCCGGATAAGATTGTAGGGAATATCAATGATTTTTCTACAATAAGGTTTGCGAGGATTTTCATGACAGGTTTCAGGGAGGTGACCCATCTGAGATTTGCTTCCCTTGAATTGGTCAGGGGAGAATGGAGGGATTATAAATTCAATCTCAACAGCAGGAATGATTCACCCGCCGAGGGTGAACTGGATATGTCGATAGTGAATATTGAGGAGAACAGCGGGAGGCAGCCGGTGAATTATGTGCTTCCCCCGGATGTTTCACGTATTCAGGATCCCGGGCAGTCACAGGCAACCCAGCTCAATGAGCAGTCGTTGCAGATGAAAGTCACCGGTCTGCAGCCCGGCGACGCAAGGGGAGCGTATAAGAACACCCAACTCGATTTGAGAATTTATCGGAGAATGCAGATGTGGGTGCATGCGGAGGCATTCATAGATGATATGACAGATCTCAGGGATGGGGATCTGGCGTTGTTCATACGTCTGGGGTCTGATGTGAAAAACAATTACTATGAATATGAAATCCCGTTAAAACTCACTCCGCAGGGAAAATATAATAACTATCTTTCATCCGACAGGAGTATAGTCTGGCCGATATCTAATTTCCTTGACGTGCCGCTCGATGTGTTCACCTCGCTTAAGACTGCGCGCAACCATGACAAAAGTGCTAATACAGAGGGGGTGAACTTCAATACATTGTATTCAATGCGCGCTCCCGATAATGATCACAACACAGTCAGTGTGCTTGGAAACCCAAGTCTGAGTGATGTGCGCATGATGTTGATCGGCATTCGCAACAAGTCCAACTCGGTGAAAGATGGGACGGTGTGGGTGAATGAGCTTCGTGTGACCGATTTCAATGAGAGTGGGGGATGGGCTGCTAATGTAAATGCCAATTTGGTTTTGAGCGATCTCGGAATGATGAATTTCTCCCTACATAAGGAGACGGCAGGGTTTGGTGGGGTGGATCAAGGTCTGTCGTCACGCAGGCTTGATGATTATGACCAATATAATTTCGCGATACAGGGAGATGTGGGGAAAGTGGTTCCCGCTGCTGCAAAATTGAGTGCGCCGGTCTACTATTCAAGATCGAAGGAGAGAACCACCCCTAAATATAACCCGCTTGATCAGGATATTCTGTTGAAAGATGCGATTGATGCAGCTGTCACCAGACAGGAAAAGGATTCTATAAAAAGTTTTGCAGTCACTCAAAAGACAGTGGAAAGTTTCTCTCTCTCTAATTTTAAATTTAATGTGCAAAGCAAGACTCCGATGCCGTGGGATCCTGCAAACTTTCAGTTGTCATTCTCTTTCAACAAGCAGAAAAACATTGATCCGAATACCGAATATCAGAACACATACGATTACAGGGGATCGTTCCAATACAGTTACAGTCCGTATGTTAAACCTCTTAAGCCGTTCAGTTTCATTAAAGGGAACAGTAAGACAGCTAAATATTTTAGGGAATGGGGTATAAACTGGATGTTTAACAATCTCACGTTTTTCACAAATATGACAAGATATTATTATGAAGAACAGACGAGAAGTGAGGTGGATGTGGATTTTCAGTTGCCGGTTCAGGTCAGCAAGAATTTCTTCTGGGACAGACAGCTGAACCTCACGTGGAATCTGCTGCAATCATTAAGCCTTTCATTTGCAAGCAACACTACGGCTCGCATAGAGGAGACTATAGGCGCTGTCAACAAGCGGCTGTTCCCTGACAAATATAGGGATTGGAGAGACACTGTATGGTCTTCAATAAAGGGGTTGGGAACGCCTTGGAATTATAATCAGACGTTTACTGGCACATATCGAGCTCCGTTTAACAAGATTCCAGTTCTTGACTACCTTACAGGATCTGTCAGTTATACCTCTACCTATAGATGGGATAAAGGTGCCACCGTTGATGAGTTGAATATGGGAAATGCAATTCAGAATCTTTCTGTCTGGAATGCAGATGCCCGTCTGAATTTTGAGACTTTATACAACAAATCAAAATATCTTCAGGCAATTAACCGCAGGTTTGGCAAGTTGTCAACCCGTAATTCAGGCGGTAGGGGAACTGATGCCGGAAATTCAAGAAACGCTATAAGAAAATTTGAAAGGGCGTTGTCTCTTTCTCCCGATACGTCAACGATAATAAGACATAATCTGAAGACAAGAAAACTTAAAATCTCTGCCACCGAAGCCGGAAAGCCTTTGAAATTGGATACGAAAGTGATTGATGAGAACAGTATCGAGATCCTGACGAGAGGAGACCATAATATCAAGCTCACTGTCCGTGAAGCCAAAAAGGAACCGAAAAGCTCTTTTGCCAAAGAGCTGGCTGAGTATGCCTTGAGGTTTGCAATGATGCCGAGAAGCCTGTCGTTCAGATGGAGAGGTTCTCATTCTTTAAACCTGCCACAGTTCTCGCCTGATATCGGAGATGTGTTCGGACAGAGCAACAAGTATGGCCCCATGTCTCCGGGGCTTGATTTCGCATTCGGGTTTTATGATGACTCCTACGTTAAAAAGGCTCTTGACCGGGGATGGCTGCTGACGTCTTCCGACATGGTTTCGCCTGCAGTTTGGAATCAGGGTCAGGAATTTAATTTTGAACTGACGCTTGAACCGGTCAAAGGATTGCGGATATTGCTTACGAGCAACCTTACTGACAACCGCACACGGCAGATACAGTTTATGTTTTCCGGTATGCCCACAACTCATTCCGGATCATACGTGCGCACTCACGTGGCTTTGGCAAGCGCTTTAAGAGGGTCAAAGGCGGAAAACGGATATGCATCCGAAGCATTTTCAAAATTTCTTGAGTATATACCCATAGTGGCGGGGAGGGTGGAAACGGCATATTCAGGCGCTACATATCCTGATGCTGGGTTTCTTGAAGGAAGTCCTCTCGCAGGAACAATGTATAATCCGGTTGTCGGGAGCGTGAGCCCGACAAGTGCTGACGTTCTGATACCCGCGTTTATTGCGGCATATAGCGGATATGATCCCCGGAAAGTCACTTTGCAACATTTTCCGGGTCTTGGGGCGATGCGCCCTAACTGGAGGGTGACTTACGACGGCTTCATGCAACTCGGCAACATGGGCAATATATTTAAATCTTTTACCATCAATCATGCATATCAGTGCACATACTCTGTGGGAAGTTATTCGAGCTATCTTAATTGGGTAGGGATAAACGGAGGAAGTATGGGCTTTGCATACGATGAATTGACACAACAACCGATCCCCTCGTCTCCTTATAATATATCCTCTGTCTCTATCACTGAGAAATTTGCTCCCTTGATCGGTGTGAACATGACATTTAAGAATGATATAACTGTGAATGCGGAATATCGGGATGCACGTACGTTGAATCTAAATTCATCTGCAGGACAGGTGGTGGAGACCTATAGCCGCCAGTTGTCTATAGGGGGAGGATGGAAAGTTGCTGATTTCAGCCGGTTTATTAAAATAGGTAGCAAACAGGGAGGGGCAAGCAATGACCTTTCTGTGAATCTTGACATAGCATACAGCAACAACATGTCGCTGATAAGGAGAATTGAGACGGCTTACACGCAAGCCACCAACGGCACAAGCACATTCTCAATTAATTTTATGGCAAGTTATCAGTTGAGCCGAAAAGTGACCCTGTCAGCATTTTTCGACCATCAGGTCAATACCCCTCTGGTCTCTAATTCGGCTTATCCCACAACCAATTCAAATTATGGTATTGCCATAAACCTGTCGTTGGCAAGATAAAGAACTTAGAGAATGTTTGGATTTGACTTATGTTAAGATTTAGAGAGGATTTCCGAGAATGTTTTGAGATTGAATGAAGGAATTATG
>CAMTMX010000078.1 GCA_947073495.1 uncultured Porphyromonadaceae bacterium | reverse complement strand
GATTTTTGGATTAAATTCTCTATTTTTTCTCATAATTTCTTACATTTAGATTACTTAATTTCAGCATATATGCACGTTTAAGGTGAGATTGAAGGTAGATCGCCTATCAGCTCAAGAGAACTGATAGTATTCTTATCCAGATTCGAGTATATCTTTCGATAACTCATCTCGAAGCTTGTCAAAGCCGTTTCAATAATGCATTGTTAAAACGATAAGACAATTTCAGCGGAATTAACTTCCGAAATATCATGGCTTTTCATTCGTTGTTATTAAATTTGGGGTTTTTCGAGTTTCATCCAATGAGTGATACCCTCTCTCTCTATCATATTGTCATAGAAATCATCATCTGCGTCCCAATACCAATGAGTCCCATCTAACCATCGTGTTACACACCAAAGATCTCCGTTTTTTAACGATACAGCGAAGAAGCCTTCAACGCCATTGTTATCTTTAGGCAAATCGGTTTCTTCCGGGAGAATTTCCGATGCTTTATACCATTTATAAGATTCCATTGCAATTATGTTTTTTGTTTAAGTTTTTGTATTTGTTCAAATAGTTCTCTTTTGCGTCTTGGTTGTTTGGTGGCAAACATTTGACGTTCAAGAGCAGCAATCTGACGCACGATTTTGGCTCGTTCGTCAGCGGCTATGATTTGTTCCTGTAGGGACATGCCTTCGGCATGTTTGCTGTCAAGGGTGTTTTGGTAATTGTTAGGTTCGTAATCTTGCGTTTCCGGATTTGAAACATCGCTTAGCGATGTCCCTACAATTGATCTCACGATATTTTCCCATACACTGTCAAGATTCAAGCCGTTCAATTGCAGGGACACGTCTTCGGCAGGCTGCCATGTTGTCATAAACAACCGGGTATAATATACCGCTAACATCACCTCATCGCCATACCTCAGCACATACACTATACGTTGCGGTATACTCTTTCCAAGGAGAGCTATATTTTTGCTATCGAAGTCGCGTGTCTTGAGCGTAACTTCAACAATATAAATCTCTTTAACCTCATTTCCAGCAGCAATACCGGGAAGAGTCTTGGGAGATATCCAGTTTACGAAGTCAAGATGCGACACATCACCATCGAAACTTTCCCGTTGCGACGGTTTCCAATCGAATTGCCTATAAAGCTGTGCCTTCGGCAGCGATCGCTTGACTTCAGTGGGTTGCGGTAGATTCAGCATTTGTCGGTTTCTTGTTGGAACATCGCTTGGGCATGTTGAGATTTAGGTGTATTGTCATTGGAAACATCGCAAAGCGATGTCCCTACATTACGGACGATTAAAAAGCAGATTAATTCGAAATCGTCGAGACCGCGCACTTCGTTGCCGAAAAGGGAGCCGCTGTCTCCGTCAAGGAAGGAAAAGAGATCGGTCGTTTCCTTTACTTTGATGATGGAGGCGATTGCATTGCCGAGAAGCCGGGAATAAGTGCCCATGTGTTGACCGTCACGAGTCTCGGCATTGAACTTACGGCATAGGTCCATTATCGGTTCCGCCTGACCTTTGCATAACTTGCGCATCAGATCAAGCAACCCTTTGGGATTCAGATGATCCACAACTATCTCTGATTCCTTGTTTATATACACAAGATAGAATGGGTGAAGACGGTTTTTCTTGTCGATATCTACTGATTTATTCCGGTTTTTCAACACGAAAATCACTCCCGGCGGACAGCCTTTTGTATCAGGTACGATCGCATGCAAACCCATGGGTGTATGGTCGATATTGTCGCCCCTGTTGATGGATTCAAGCAGATCGAGACGGAACTCGTTCAATCCTAAATCCATGATCGAGACACCGGTATTCATCTCCTCAATGTCAACCACTTCTGCCTGCAACCGTTCAAGCTGACGTCTACGGTATTCTAAATCCCCTTTCTCCTCATCCGTCAGTGGGTTGTCATCTCCTGTGGCGGTGAGAACAGATACCTTCATACGAGCCTCGACGCGGCCTTTGAGATTGATGTAATCGTCAAGGTCCATGTCTGGCCAATAGTTTACAAGTTGTATCCTCTCATTCTTTGACCCGATACGGTCTATACGTCCGAAGCGCTGAATAATCCGCACCGGGTTCCAGTGTATATCGTAGTTAATGAGGAAATCGCAATCCTGGAGGTTCTGACCCTCCGAGATGCAATCTGTGGCTATCAGCACATCTATTTCCTCATTGAGCTTCGGATATAGCGAGGCTTTCTCTTTCGATACTGGCGAGAAAAGAGTCAATATTTTGTTGAAATCGAAACCGTTTCTCGAAACATCGCGAAGCGATGTCCCTACATTGTCGCCGCTTATCAGCCCAATGTGAGAATCGAGTGCCCGGACGGTAGGTGCGATGTTCTCGTAGAGATACTGAGCCGTGTCAGAGAAAGCAGTGAAGACTATAATCTTCCTGTTATTTCCGTTTATGGGATTGGCAAATTTAGTGCGGATATCTTCAATGAGCATTTGCAGTTTGCTGTCATGTTTAGGGGTGATGGCGGCAAGCATGAACAGCAGCGTGTTCAGATTGTCAAGGTCTTTGGCGAGATAGCCGCGCCACTGAACATAGTCCATATCCTCCAGCGCAATCTTTGTCTTCTTGTTTCCGATAAAGACCGTATCTTCTCTTTCGTCAAAGTCGAGTCCATAAGAGAAATCATAATCGCATACCATTGAAGTCTCATGCTTAGATGCAAGTTCTTCAATGGCATTAATTGTGGCTTCAATGTATCTCTTGATTCTTTCCAGAGTGAGGCGGAATGAATTGACGGAACTTTCAAGGCGTTTGAGCAAGTTGATGCTCATAAGTTGCCTGATACCTCGTTCACGACCGCTCCGGGAAAGATTGCCGAAGCGTCCGTCCTCACGTGCCTCCATATATTTCTCCAGCTTGCTTGGCAAGATGAAATCCGATGGGGTGTAAATGGCGAGGTTGAGTTCGGTGACACTGACAAAAATATCATTGAAATTGACTGCCGTAGGCAGGTCTGTAAGTTTAGGAGCACGGGAGATTGGTTTTAATCTCTCAGGAAATTTGCCTATGTCGGTGGTGTCGTAATATTGCTCAATATGTTTGCGGGAGCGGGCAATGGTAACGCTGTCGAGGACTTCAAAGAAGTCAAAACTCAACATCTCAAGCAACGTCTTTGTGGTCCGCTCCGTAGGGGGCATCTTCGACCAACGGTTGAAAGCTGCCTGAGCCTGTCGGAAAATTTCCTCCAATGACGAGTTTGTAGACAATAGGGTGTCAAGTTTTGAGCTATCTCCTTCGTAAGCAAGTGCAAGCTGGTTGCGCAAGTCGTTGAAACGATTGTTGACAGGCGTTGCCGACAACATCAGCACCTTGCTCTTTACACCGGAGCGTATCACCTTGTTCATCAGTTGGAGATAACGGTTCTCGCGAGGATTTTCATTGTTCTCGTCTGTCGTCACTTTTCCTCCGTTCCTGAAATTATGACTCTCATCAATCACGACCAGGTCGTAGTTTCCCCAGTTGATGTGTTCCAGATCAAGTCCGTTGCTTTCTCCTGATTGGCGCGAAAGGTCGGTATGATAGAGGATATCATATCGCAAACGGTCGGCAACGAGAGGATTATTCTTATAGTTGCTGCGGTAGGTGACCCAGTTGTCATGCAGTTTCTTAGGGCATAAGACAAGCACCGACTTATTCCGGTTTTCGTAATATTTTATCACCGAAAGAGCCGTGAAGGTCTTGCCGAGACCAACGGAGTCGGCAAGGATGCACCCGTTGTATTTTTCGAGTTTGTTGATGATGGCGAGTGCTGCATCCCTCTGGAAATTGTAGAGTTTGTTCCAGATTACGCTTGACTTGAAACCGGTGGCTTCATTGGGGAGAACATCCTCTGAAAGGTCATCTAAAAATTCCTTGAAGATATTGTAAAGCGTTACAAAGTATATAAACTCAGGGGCATTCTCCTTGTAGGCATTCGTGATATTGTCGAGCACCTTGTCAGTCACTATCTGAAGTTTCTCGTGGTCTTGCCAGATCTGGTCGAACAGGTTGAGATAGAACTGTGACATCGGCATGTCTGTACGCTGGACAAACTGATAGGCATTGTTGCCGCGTTCACATCCTAAATCAACTGTTGTAAAGCCGGTCACAGGCATATAGTTGGTCTCATCAACATTGATGAATCCCATCATGTTTTCGTTGGTACGGTTGGATTTGAAACAGGCTTTTTGCCTAATCCAGTCGGCACATTCTTTTGCTACTGCTTTAAGTGACAATTCATTGCGAAGTTTAATCTCGAACTCGGAACCGAAAAGATCACGTTCCCGATTTAAACGTGGGATATAAAATTCTTTGCGTTGTTTGTCAGCCTTTTCGGTAATAAAAGAAGGGGAGGTGAAGATGAAGCGTAACTCGTCAATTTCACTCAGTTTCTCACGAAGCTCCTGAAAGGCGTAAATCGAGAAGCTCGCGGCTGCAATAGACACACGACTGCCTGACTTGATGGTAGCCATCAAATCATCTCGCAATGTTTTATTTACGTTATCAATGAGTTGAGGTTGCATTATGAGTCATTCGCTTCGCAGCCATTGACTCCATAATGGCAGTTTAGATTAGTTTGGATAAAAGAAAAGCGGGAGCCACACCATTGCTCATTCCGCTTCTTGGGGCATTTGGCCTCGCCCACTATAGTAGAATGAGCAAGGTAGAATCACCCGCGAAGTATGTATATGCAAACACTCAGTCCAAAATCAATTGAATTTTGGACTAAAGTAACATAAACTTACCCGGGGCATCCACCATTGCTTCACTCTTGACTATAGTTTCGAAAACGGCCAAATTTTCAAGAAGCCAAGAAATAAAGCGTTGATAAACGCCTTTCGTATGTAAACGAACCTCCCAACACCCGGTGTTAGTCCTCCTCTGAGACACCACGTATCGCGGGGTTCTTATTGCAAAATTAACGAATTTTTTTGAGATTGCAATTGAATATGCTGTGAAACATACCTGTTGCTAATTTTTATTTTTTGATTTGTTCAGTTATGCGATACTTGATCGTAGAGCTCTCCCATCCTCTGGTTCCTTTGGTCTCTAAACTTGTGTTTTCCTGATTTTTGATGATTCTTACCTATAGTAGCTGAAAAGCCGTCATTGCTAATGGAGGGAGTATTGGGGTGGACGCAGACACCCCTCGCTAAAGCTCGGGCACAGAACCATCACGACGTGAATTTAGCAGATTATTCATTTTATCCTTATCTTTCAACTAAATTAAGTAAGGAGCATTTTAGTTGACTTTCAAGGAATGTTAACGCTTCAAAAAGTTGACCCTGTTGTTGTAATCGCTAAGGAAAGTTGACTGATGACATGTTTTTACTATCAGAGAACCATAGAATCGGAGTGCTTTGTGATGTGGTGATGGCTTCTGATGTGGCTGCGCGCACGATACGATCCAAGGATCGCATAACTGAACAAATCGAAGAGAAATAAAATTTGAAAGCAATCGGGAAGTGTAGATTCGTAATTAGTATCATGAGAGGGGACTGGAGTGAGCTTTCCTGATTTTGTCGGTCCTTACCTATATTAGTTGAAAAGCCATGATGGTTAATAATAGCCATCATTGTTAATGGAGGGAGTATTGGGGTGGAAGCAGACACCCCCTCGCTAAAGCTCGGGCACAGAACCATCACGACGCGGATTTAACAGATTGAATCATTCTCATCCTTATCTTTCAACTAAACCAGGCAAGAACCAACAAAAGTAGGCAAGAACCTATGATGCTATCAATCAAGAGGATTTTTCAGGGGAATTGCGGATACGGTTGATCTTACAGAGGGATGTGTTAAGAATCTTAGCCATTTCCCTTTGAGACAGACCTTCTTTTTCGAGACGCGTTATTTCGGTTTTGAGACGTGCAAATTCTTCTTCTTTCGATTTTTTAAGATGGTTAATCTCGCGGTCGTAGCCGATTGTTTCGAAATGGAGCCAGTTGTCGGAGAATGTTCTCTCCAACAGGATTACATTGTCGGCACCATATTCAATTCTGTCTCCCCGGGATTTCAGCTGTTTGAGGTATTGCAGATTTTCATCGTCCACGCTTTGTCCGATTGCAAAGACACTGTCCATGAAATTGAACAGCTTTTTGTTTCCGGCAAGATCGTTTTGAGAAAGAGGCAATCTCATATTTCGTTTCGAGGTATGTGCAAGCAAGAGGATTGATAGCCCGTACTTCTTTTGCATTTTTTTCAGCTTATAAACGAGCAAGGAAACTGCAGTGGAACTCCGGGTGTTTTTATTGATGAATGTGAGGTTGTCGATGATAATTATTTTTGCCCCTTCCTTTTTCACTATCTTTTCGAAGTCTTCCGCAATGATATCTTCGACACAGGGATTCAAGAAAATGTCGCGGTTTGGCTCACATCGTAGAAAACAAGCCGGAATCGGGTATTTCTTACCATCGAGCCCTGTGTATCTTTTTTGAAAATCCTTAAAGTCCATTTCATAATCGAAATAAATGACCTTACGTGATTTTGCGATTTCAAATGCCATCTGGACAGCGTAAATGCTTTTCCCTATATTTGAATCGGCAAAAAGGATGCAAATTTCATTTTCTTTCCATAACGAGCCCCATAGAGATTCACGGTCTTTCTCTTGAATAGCCATGTCTACCCATTCGTTGCCGGATTTCAACAGGTGGATGTAATCGGGGATTTGGTCAAGCAATCCGGATGCCAACCTCTGAGCCTCTTTCCGTCGTTTTTCAAATTCTATTTTATCAAGATCCCTTTTTTTTCTACGGAATACACTTGCAGCCCATATACCTATTTCCAACCAAGGGACCATTCCGGGATGGTAATACTTGTTGAAGTGTTCTAACTTGACATCAAGAATGATTGAGTCGAGTAATTCAAGGTCTTCCTTTTTCCTGCCTGATTCCCAGACAATCTCTCCGTACCGGTCTTTTACATAGTAATAATCGTCTTTTAAATAAATAGGGCAAGCGGGTTCTTCTCTGAATTCGTATTTTCCGGAACGGATAATTTCGGGATAGAACGCCTCCCAGTGTCTGAGATAGGTCTGACCGTCATTGCCTTGATAAGTGAAACTTTCAAATTTCATAATTTACAATTTAAAATTTTCACGAAGATATGAAGGTTTAGGGGATGGGGATTCTTATTTTGAAATTTTGATGGGTAAGCAAAAGAGGTCCTTACCTATATTAGTTGAAAAGTCATCATTTTTAATAAAAGCCGTCATTGTTAATGGGGGGAGTATTGAGGTGGAAGCAGACACCCCCTCGCTAAAGCTCGGGCACAGAACCATCACGACGCAGTGATTTTGGTGTTTTTTCTGACGCGCGTATCAGCAAAAGCTTCGCTTTTGAACTGAACATTACTAATTTGCAAGGTAACAATATCGGGGGATAAGACGGGGTTCCCATGAGTCGGGGTGTAATCGGAACGGGTTATAGGCGGATGCCGATACCGATCATTAGATTTTGCGGGTCTTTGAAATTGCCGAGCCGATAGCCGGTGTTGAGGTAGATGTGTTTTGTGATAAATGTCTTGAGGGTCAATGATTGGAAGAATGCATCGTTCCCTCCGGGATTAACCATGTCATATCCCAAGCCGATATTTATAGAAAAAATGGGCATTGTCAGTTCGGCATGTGCTGATAACCCAACGCTCATCTGTTTGTTGAAAGGTGGTCTCTCAAATTTAATATCGTCTCCGGAGGTTCCTTCAACCCAGTAAGGTTCAATTCCTGCACTTTCATCCCATTGGAAGTCGAGAGCAGGTCCGACGGCAAACCATCTGTTTAATTTGCACATTGGTGAAAACTTCATTCCGAGCACGCCGAACTTCCCGGGGCATAATTGAGGCTCAGGAGGTGTTCCGATAATTACTACCCGTTTGCGCCATGACCCGAAAGCTGTTATATCGTAAAACCAGTGGCGACGCTCAATTTCAATATCGGTATGGTCATAATTCCCGGAAGTCTTATCTATAGGATTGATGATGTATGCAATACCGATGGTTGCACCTACGGAATTTACTCCGGCATTCCGCCATGAAGTGTTGCCGTTGGAATAATGGTTTGCGGATACTCCAAATGATACCTGCCATCTTTCATAAATGGAATAATGCAGTTTAAATCCTATGCCCATGTGTGCCGTCACAGGAGTGCTTACAGCGGCATTGTTATCGGCTGTCTGTTCATCATAATGTTTCCATCCGAATGCAGCCCCAAATTGTCATTCATACCCGAACCAAAGACGGTTGTTGAAATGGAATAGGGGAGCCCCCTGATAGACATAAGCTGAAACAGGTGAGCCTAATAAAGATTTTGAAAAATAAGTGTCCATTCCTACACCAATGCCTTGATATAGTCCGGGATACAGAATCCCTTCACGTGTGGAGGGATTGAAACTGAAATCTGCACGAATATCTCCGGATAGATTAGTGTTTATCCGTTTGTTTTCCGGATTTCGTCCTTTAAAAAAATCGTTTGTCGCTGGAACCCATGCCGGGGTGATATCCGCGCCTATACGCTATTCTACAGGACGGCTGAATCCTCCCGGAATAGAATCTGAAGCCGCTTTAGCAGAAAAGCATATAGATATGAATAAAGCAAATAAGAGATATGGTGAATTCAGTTTCATGCTTTGGCATTTTTCAAAATCGTCTCGAATGTCTGACGAAATCTTGAAAAATATCGAAACAACTTCGTCAGGGAAACGCTACCCAAATGCAAATTTAACTAAATTATATGTATGATTTGTTGGGGAATGAAATATTTATTAACTTTGCCGACGTAATGGTTCGGTCATGACGTTGTCATGCCGATTAAAAGGGAATCAGGTGAGAATCCTGA
The DNA here is from genome assembly GCA_947073495.1 of uncultured Porphyromonadaceae bacterium. Lineage (GTDB taxonomy): Bacteria > Bacteroidota > Bacteroidia > Bacteroidales > Muribaculaceae > Lepagella. The sequence goes on along the minus strand of CAMTMX010000078.1, from coordinate 5,409 downwards.
ACAGACCCGCTGCTGTAAATCCTGTATACTTTCCGGAATACAAGCCACTGTCTCCCTGAGTTTGTCACGCGCCTGTTGCGCAAGACAATTCTTAAAGATGGGAAGGCTCCGGAAAGGGGATAAGTCAGAAGACCTGCCTTTACAACATATTTTCATGGCTTTCGTGGATTAGAGCTCATGGGAAACAGGGATTTCTATTTGGAAATTCTTGCCCGTCAGATGTTTTTCTCCATGAAACCCGGCAAATTAATTCCGGAAGATGGAGAATTTTTTTTGTTTGGCAGCTTTTGCCGCTTTGTGTTTACCACCTGCTTTTTCGCAGAATATAACCCATAATTCAACCGATACAATCCTTAAGAATGTTTCAGGAGTTGATGCTGCCTACAATCTTCAAGAATTGAAAGTTGTAGGTAAATCCAATGTGCAGAAACTTAAGGAGGGGGTATTCAATGTCTCAGCCATAGATATTAAACCTCTTGTCAACACATCTGCAACATTGGGAGATATAATTAATAGGACACCGGGAGTCAGGGTTAGAAGCGAGGGGGGGAAGGGATCAGATTTTGAACTTTCCTTAAACGGGATGTCAGGCAATTCAATCAGGTATTTTATAGACGGAGTGCCTCTTGAAACAAGGGGGACAGGCTTTGATATATCAAATTTCCCTACGAATCTGATAGACAGAATAGAGATTTATAAAGGGGTAGTCCCGGCATGGTTGGGTGCCGATGCGCTCGGAGGAGCAATAAATATTATTACAAACAATAAGAAAAAAAATTATCTTGATGCTTCAATAAGCGCCGGATCATATCACACTTATCAAGGCGATATCACCGGTCGTTACACAACTAAGAATGGAATAATTTTTATTCCGACTGTCAGTGTCGGATACGCTAAAAATGATTATATTGTCAGGGGGGCTCGAGTATGGAGTGGGGAAGATGATGCTTATGTCTCTCGTGACATGAAGCGCTTTCATGACAAATATTTCTCTGCTCTTGCGCAAATTGAAATCGGTGTAGAAAACAAGTCCTGGGTAGATCAATTATACATTGGTGGCAGTTGGTCAAAAGTTAAGAAAGATCTACAGACCGGAGCAGTCCAGACTGTGGTGTATGGTATGGCTGAACGCCATACCGACGATTGGAGTCTACAACTGCGATATATGAAGCGCAATTTGTTTACTGATGGCCTGACATTGAACTTTAATGCCTCATATACCCACGATAATGCATGTACAATTGACACAGCATACCGAAAGTATAGTTGGGATGGAAGTTGGATACCTACCAATAGAAATGAAATATCCGGAAATGCAAGAATGATGCGCCATTATGAGCGCCCGCTTACAATAATAAGAACAAATCTGGATTACCAACTTGCATATTGGCATTCTTTGAACTTTAATTTCTTGTTGTCTGCAAACGGCAATCATCGATATGACACATACGACGTGTCATACGAGCCGACAACTGACTATTTTACGAAGATTTTGCTCGGATTGACATATTCCCAGAATCTTTTTGACGGCAAAATGAATAATACAGTTTTTTTGAAGGATTATATCAATTATGTCAGTATCGAACAGAAAGATGACTATTGGATCACTGGTGCGCTTGACATGCCTAAATCGACAACTAAGCAAAATTTGGGGTATGGAATAGGCAGCCGTTACACCTTTTTTGATAAGTTTTCATTGAAAGCTTCTTACGAACATACGGTGAGGCTTCCTCTTGCAAGGGAATTGTTAGGTAATGGTACAACAGTCTATCCAAATCTTAGACTTCGACCGGAGAAAAGTCATAATTTCAATATCGGTGTTTATGGGACTATTCCTGTTGGAGAAGAGGGGAATATCACTTATGAGGGGGATGCCTTTTATAGAAAGGTGACTGACTATATTCAAGCCAAGATCTCAGAAGCTGAAGGGATGATGCAATATGACAATGTTTCAAATGTCACCATGAGCGGATGCGAAGGGCAGATAGCCTATAATCATAGCTCATGGCTTTCTCTGACCGGAAATATCAGTTATCAACTTGCCCGAGATATGAATAAGTTGAAAAGTGATGGGAAACCGTCTGCCACTTATAAAAATAAAGTTCCTAATAAACCATGGTTATATAGTAATGTAGACCTGACTCTTAATTTTGATAATGTATTCCTTAAAAATGATGGTCTAAGGTTTAATTATCTTTATCAGTATGTACATTGGTTTTTTCTAACTTGGGAAGGTTATGGGTGGCTTGAGACAAAATCAAAAATCCCCACTCAAAATATGCATTCTGCATCCTTGACATATAGTTGGAAAAATGATACATATAACCTGACTCTTGAATGTAACAATATCTTTGATTCTACATTATATGATAATTTCATGCTTCAAAAGCCCGGAAGAGCTTTTAATATCAAATTTCGATTTTATCTTCACTAAATAACAATAACTTATGAAAAAATTATTTTATAGTATTGCCTCTGTCGCAATGCTTTTTGGAGCAACATCCTGTTCCGACAATAATGATGAACCCGGGAATGTGCCGGGGACACCTCAAGTAAACGACCTTCATTTTGACATTTTTGTGTCGATTGACGGTGCCGGGGGTATGGCATCACAATCATCGATCCTTGTTCTCAGTGTAAACTCGTTGGAGGATCCTGATGCAAAATATGATTTTGTAAATGCCGGGACTGACATTACAGCCAGCCTTTATGAAGAATCTATTACAAAGGGGGAATATTATTATATGGTTCCTAAGTCTGAAGATTGTTTCGGTAAATATCAGATCACGCCACAGGGCGTTAAGACCATTCAGGAAAGACCATTCACCAAGAACACTTTTAAATCCCGCAGGTATTGTCATGCATGGACAGGGGATAATACACTTGTTATTATCGGATCAAACGGTGATAATGGATCAAAGAGTGACAAAGGTGAAATTCTTTGGACAAAATATGATACATCAGGTACAGGTTTATCAATTATAGAAGAAGGCACTCTTGGCTTGAATGGATACGAAGGCGAAAACGGACCTATAGTTTATTTCAGCACATCCGGACTCGCCCGTTATAGAAAAAGCGATAATACGATTATTTATGCTTTCCAGGATAAAAAAGATGAAGACGGCTTCTATGTGGCATTTATAGACGCCTCTACAATGAAATACCGCAAGATTGTTTATACTGACGCAGCAGAAATGATGGCGGGAACCGCATACGGAGAATTGTTGCAAAACAAGATGGCTTTTGACCAAAATGAAAATCTTTATATAGCCTGTAACTCTGTTATTGATGGAGCTGCATCAACGACATGTCAGAAGGGTTCAATCCTGAGAATCAATAACGGATCTGATGAATTTGACAAAAGTTTCAATTCATATAGCGGTAATCAGGGAAAAATAGTAACCATAGATTATATCGGTTCCAATAAGATGCTTCTTTATATTCAGGATCCAAATCATTGCGGACTTGGCGACAACACTGATAAATCTATCTGGGGAAGTAAATACAATTGCTATTATGCCATACTTGACATGACAAACAATAACCTTGAACCTGTAAAATACAATGGATCGGATCTTCCATATTGTCTCGGAACATTCTCTCAACGTTCTCTTGTCGTGAATAATAAGGCATATATAGGTGTCAATCCGGAACAGTCGGCTCCATGTATTTATGTTATGGATCTCAACAATTGGAATGTCACCAAAGGATCTACCATTGCCGATGGCTATACATTCGATATGATACGTTATCTCGGTAAGGATCTTTAATTCATTTCTTTCATACATGACCGGGGTGTCTTATGGAGGCACCCCGGATTATTAACTTACCCAATTATTGTTGACTATGAACATCGTGAATAAATCTATACAATGGTTGCATAAAGTGACCGGAGTGATCATAGCGATATTTTTTATCATGTGGTTTATTACCGGTATAGTGCTTCTATATCATGATTATCCGAGAGTCTCCTCCGCTGACCGAAACATGCATTCCGCATTAATTCCTGCAGATAATCTTCCGGCTTTATCACATGTTTCAGGATTGTCTGATAGCGTTGCGATAAAGACTCTCACTGTGAAACAATGGTTGGGTGAAACTGTATGGACAATAAGCGGACTTAGCAATCATAAAGAAAATCCTATGGAGGACGCTCCAGTTACAGGTGGTAATTTTGTGATTAATGGTGATTCTCTTGTTGCTCCAAAAGAAATAACACAAACGATTCTTGACAGCATAGCTACTGTTTGGTCTACAGGTGGGATCATAGTAAAAGTTGACACCCTTAATCAGCGTCAACAATGGATAATGTATGAGAGGTATGAAAAGAGTCTTCCTATACTAAGATATTACTTTGATAATCCGGAAAAATCTGAAATTTTTATCTCTCAAAAAAGTGGTGAGGTATTACAAACAACCACAAAATCAGAGCGTATCTGGTCGTGGTTGGGTGCGATTCCCCATAAGCTTTATATACCTGCATTAAGAAAAGATGTAAAAAGGTGGGAAAATGTCTTACTTATAGGTGGGTTATTTTGTTTAGGAGCCGCTTTGTCGGGGATGTATATGGGAATTTATTACATTTTCATAAATATAAAGAAAACTCATCGTTCTGGATCTCCTTTCAAGAAAAGAATATGGAAATATCATCACATTTCGGGACTGGTTTTCGGGATATTCCTTATAGCTTGGGGAATAAGCGGCAGCCTTGCTATGCAGAGGGTGCCTAAATGGCTTGTGAACTACGAAGGAGAATATTTTGTAAACTCTTCAAAATTGTGGGGGAAAGAGCCTCTTAAACTGGACTCATATAAGTTGGATTACAGGGATTTATTTTCTAAATTTAAGGATATAAAGTCTATCAGTTGGGAACATTTCGGTGAAGTTCCGGCATATCTTGTTATAAATGGGGATAAAGAAATATATGTAGATGCATCTGTTTCGGGAGAAATAAGATTGATGAATCTTTCAAAAGAAGAAATAGAGAGCGCAGTAAGAAGATATTTCGGAGATAATGTAAATTATGCTATTTCTGAAATGAATGAATATGATGAATATTATCTTTCTCAAGCCGACGGATATCCTCTCCCTGTATGGAAAATAGATGTAGAAAATAAGGATGGCTCAAGATTGTATGTCAGCCCAACAACAGGATATGTCAAATATCTAAATAAAAACAGAATGACCAAGAAATGGCTTTTTGGTGCCACTCATTATCTTGGAATTAAATATTTTGTTCTTCATAAGACTCTACGCTATGTGTGCCTGTGGATTCTTAGTATGGGATGTATATTCGTATGCATCACAGGATTGTGCATATATTTCTCAAAAACTAAGAAACTGTTTAAAATTTATTTTGTCTTGTTATTGAGGTCTTTGTCGGCATCTTTATGATATTTATTCAGTCAT
>CAMTMX010000077.1 GCA_947073495.1 uncultured Porphyromonadaceae bacterium | reverse complement strand
AACTCCTTCATAAATATCAAAAATCTACCTGACAAATACTCTCAATTCCTTCGACAAATAAATATAACCAGTTTCTATGATCTTGTCTGAATGATAATATGATTCGAACGGTCATTCAAAACTTTAGGATAAGTATAATGCGCATCTTTTATAATCTTATTCCAAAGCGCATAAGCGAGGGTTCAATCATTTTCTCCGGTATGCACTTTATCAAGGTAGAGGATATTGTATTAAGCATTTTTTCCCTAACATAATCTTGACGAATATACATGGAAATCTTTCTGCCGCTCCTACTGTTCCCCTCTAATTTTCTAACATTCATCTTTTGCTTCTCTGTTAGAAAGTTAAGATGCATTTCAGGAATTATAGTGAAACCTCCATTTTCATCCACTACCCTGATTAAGGTGTCTATATTGCCTGCTTCATATACGCGCCTGCCTGTTTCACGCGCCTTGCAGAAACTAAAAGTACTTTCCCGAAGACATTGCACTTCTTTCATTACCCACATATTTTTGTTGTTCAATTGATCGGGAGTGAATGATGATGAGTTATGGCTGCACGTGTCTGCAATATATACGTAAAATGACTCAGAATAAAGCGGTATTTCAAAAATACCGTCATGCTTATTTCCTCCTAACGCAATTCCGGCATCGATAGTGCCCAACAACAAAGATTGTATCATACTATCCGGACGCATCTCCTCTATAGACAAACTTACTTCCGGAAAAGAATCCACATAGTGTCTTATAAAAGCCGGCAATATATACGGAGAAATACTTGGTCCAATTGACAACTTTAATTTACCGGATACTGAATCTTTAGTTTCTTTAATAATCTCCAAAATACGTTCCGACTCCATAACCACTTTTCTTGCCTGACTAATAATTCGATTTCCTAAATCCGTAGGGAACACCTTTTTACTTGATCGCTCAAAAAGCTTCACGTCAAGTTCGTCTTCAAGATTAGCAATCATCTTGCTGATAGTAGGTTGCGTTATATCACAAACTTCAGCTGCTTTCGCGAAACTGCGATATTTTTCAAGCATTATTATATATTGTAACTGTTGTAAAGTCATAACTATAGATTTTATCAATACAAAGATAGCAATAATCGTTTGTTCATCTATGGTTCAATCATTAATTTTGCGACAAAACAAAAACATAATAATATGAAACACCTTATAATTGGAGGAGTGGCCGGAGGGGCTACAGCAGCCGCGAGACTACGCCGGGTTGCTGAACATGATGAGATAATACTAATCGAAAAAGGGGAGTATATCTCATACGCAAATTGTGGCCTCCCATACCATATCGGAGGAACAATTGCAGATCGTGAAAAACTTTTTGTGCAAACTCCCGAATCTTTTGGAAAAAGATTCAACATTGATGTGAGAGTGAAAACTGAAGCCCTCTCCATAAATCCCACGAATAAAACTGTGGTCCTAAAATCTCCTGATGGTAAAATATATAATGAGACGTATGATAAGTTACTTCTCTCTCCCGGAGCCGAACCATTCAAACCTAAATTGCCGGGTATTGACACAGATGGGATATTTACACTTAGGAATGTCTCTGACACTGATTCCATCAAGTCTTATCTGAAGAATAATGACGTTAAGAGAGCCGTTGTGGTAGGGGCGGGATTTATTGGTCTTGAAATGGCAGAAAACCTACACGACGCAGGCGTGCAAGTGGCAATAGTTGAGATGGCTGATCAAGTGATGACTCCTATTGATTATTCGATGGCATCAATAGTTCATCAACATCTTCAACAAAAGAGTGTCGCTTTGTATCTCAAGACTTCCGTGGCAGAATTCACTCCAAGAGACAACGGTATTGAAGTAAAATTCAGTTCAGGTGAATTACTCAATACTGATATGGTAATACTTTCAATTGGAGTCAGACCGTTGACGAAACTCGCGGTTGATGCAGATCTTAAAATAGGGGAAAGGGGAGGTATTAAAGTTGACGAATATCTTAGAACATCAAATAAAGATATTTTTGCCGTGGGAGATGCAATAGAGTACCCTCATCCGGTAAGCGGTAATCCATGGTTGAATTATCTCGCAGGACCCGCAAACCGTCAGGCACGTATAGCGGCTGACAATATGGCTATTGGGTGTAAAACAAAATACGAAGGATCAATCGGGACATCAATAGCAAAAGTGTTTGACCTGACCGTTGCAACTACCGGCATGTCTGCCAAAAGACTGCAACAGGAAGGAATCAAGTATCTCAGTGCAACCATCCACCCATCTTCTCATGCCGGTTATTATCCCGGAGCCACACTCATGTCGATAAAAGTATTATTCTCACCAGACAATGGTAGACTACTGGGAGCTCAGGCTGTGGGATTCGAGGGTATTGACAAAAGAATCGATGAATTTGCCCATGTTATTAAGCATGGAGGAAATATTACTGATTTAGTTATTACAGAACACGCATATGCACCTCCATATTCTTCAGCTAAAGACCCTGTTGCATTGGCAGGATATGTTGCAGACAATATAATGACCGGCAAAATGACACCTATATATTGGAGAGAATTAAGAGATATTGATAAATCATCGATAATACTGATTGATGTCAGGACTGCAGAAGAATTTGCAACAACCAAAATAGAAGGCGCAATCAATATCCCCCTTGATGAACTTCGCGAGAATCTTTCTAAAATTAGCAAAGACAAACCGATAGTACTTTATTGCGGGGTAGGTCTCAGAGGTTATCTTGCTTCCAATATACTAAAACAAAACGGGTTTAATAATGTAAGAAACCTTATAGGAGGATTAAAGACATATAGTGTTGCCACAACTCCAATTTCACCCGTTAATTACATAGAACCAAAAAAAGAATCTAAAAAAGTAACTGAGACAACCGATCAAGTCGGTAGTTTCCATATCGATGCATGCGGACTGTCATGTCCCGGACCAATCATGAAGCTGAAAAGCGCTATGGAAAAAGTTGAATTAGGCAACCGATTGATTGTTACTGCCACAGATCCGGGTTTTGCAAGAGATGCGGAAGCGTGGTGCCAATCTACAGGCAACACATTTATTTCTTCAAACTCTTCGAAAGGAATATCGACAGTTGTCTTAGAAAAGGGGAACAAAAATAACTCTTTCTCCACGCAAACTTCATTAGGGAAAGGGAAAACATTCATTCTCTTTAGTGATGATCTGGATAAAGTCCTTGCGACTTTCGTACTTGCCAATGGAGCAGCCGCAACTGGTGAAAAGGTGTCAATTTTCTTTACTTTCTGGGGACTGAATGCAATCAAGAAAACTATAAAACCAAAGGGAAAAAAGATATTTTTGGGAAAATGTTTGGCATGATGCTCCCTTCAGATTCAAGTAAACTTAAACTATCCAAAATGAATATGGCGGGGATCGGGTCCAAAATGATGCGACATGTCATGAAACACAAAAACATTGAATCTTTGGAAACACTTCGAGACATGGCAATAGCCAACGGAGTAGAATTTATCGCATGTCAGATGTCGATGGACGTGATGGGTATAAACAAAGATGAATTACTCGAGAATGCTACGATCGGAGGAGTAGCCACATATATGAACAGAGCAGACAATTCGAATGTAAACCTATTCATCTGATCGATTCTTTATCAAATAAAGTAGCAAATTCCTTGAAATAGAAAATCCAACTCCAATAGAGTTGGATTTTCTATTTGCAACTTCTATTCAGAATCCAAAGTATAATCACCAGGCATATAATTATCCAATTTGTCAATCAAGGTATCAATTTCGTTTTGAAGCATTTCATAGCGATCAGTGCCAGGCTCCTCTCCCAACATATCGCCTTCCATATTCTCAATCTCTGTTTTCAATTTATTTATATAATCTTGATCTCTATGATTATACAAGCTCGATGTGCCGGCTACTTTATCCATATCTATGATCTCCATGCACATAGCTCCGAAATCGAGCGGATTAGATTGGCTATTGTCCTGGGCGACATGAATTGCATTTTTGTTTATACCCAAAAATTTGAATATTTTTAGGATGAAATATTTACACCACCGGCATATTAACATTTTAGGTATTAATAATTTAATGATTTCCTATTAGATCATCCAACTCTTCTTGCGCATTTTCCCATGCAGACATGGCGTTTTCAAGATCCCTGACAATTGTGTCATATTCTTCCAATACATCCTTGCTTGCATCTCCGGCAGACAACTTAGATTCCAACTCCATCTGACGGCTTTCAAGACTTGAAATTTTCTCTTCAGCAATCTTGACTGCCTTCTCTGCTTTTTTCACAACCTTATCCCGCTCTTTTTGCTCAGCATAGGAAAGAGGTTTAGGTGTGGACAGATTTTCAGTTTGCGACAACGGATTTGTGTCTGCTTTATTTAGTATTGGTTCAGAACCATTAGTTGGTTTCTTAGCCAATTCAAGTTCAGCGAGATTTGTTAGATTCTTTTTTCTTAAGAAATCATAGATCCCTCCAAGGTTTTCTCTCACCTTGCCACCTCCGAATTCATATACCTTTCCGACAAGACCATCAAGGAACTCACGGTCGTGACTGACAACTATCACTGTTCCGTCAAAATCTTTGATAGCATCCTTAAGGATGTCTTTAGTTTTCATGTCAAGATGATTTGTCGGTTCATCAAGAATCAGGAAATTTACCGGTTCGAGAAGAAGCTTGATCATTGCAAGCCGCGTTTTTTCACCGCCAGAAAGCACTTTTACCTTCTTGTCGGAATCCTCCCCTCCAAACATAAAAGCTCCAAGGATATCGCGTATCTTTGTTCGCATATCTCCTGTAGCAACATGATCGATCGTATCAAAAACCGTTATATTTTCATCAAGCATCTGTGCTTGATTCTGTGCAAAATACCCAATTTTGACATTATGTCCTATTTTTAAGTGTCCATCAAACGGGATTTCACCCATAATACACTTTACAAGAGTGGATTTACCCTCTCCGTTCTTTCCTACAAAAGCGACTTTTTCACCCCGACGCAATGTGAATTCGGCATCTGAAAACACATTATGGTCGCCGTATGATTTTGAAAGATTTTCAACAATCAAAGGGAAATCGCCGGATCTTGGGGCAGGGGGGAACTTTAACCTCAATCTGGAATTATCCACTTCATCTACCTCGATTGGAACAATTTTTTCCAATTGCTTTATGCGACTCTGAACCTGAACTGCCTTGGTCGCTTTATATCGGAATCTTTCTATAAAGTCTTTCGTTTCAGCAATGAGTTTCTGTTGATTCTCATAAGCACGCATCTGCTGCTCGACACGCTCTTTACGTAGCTGAACAAACGGTGTATAGCTTACTTTGTAATCATAGATTTTTCCACAAGAAATTTCTATAGTCCTTTTCGTAACATTATCAAGAAATGCACGGTCATGACTGACAAGAACAACCGCCTTTGCTTTAGACTGAAGGAATTGTTCTAACCATTGAATTGATTCTATATCAAGATGGTTGGTGGGCTCGTCAAGCAGAAGGACATCAGGATTCTGAAGAAGTATTTTTGCCAATTCCACCCGCATTCTCCATCCACCGGAAAACTCACTTGTTGGTCTATTGAAATCAGTACGTTCAAATCCCAGACCTGTAAGAGTCTTCTCAATTTCAGCGTCCACATTTGTCACACCCTCCATCGCTATGCGATCTGAAAGGCTCTGAACCTTCTCAAGCAACTTATAGTATGCATCACTTTCATAATCAGAAAAATTCTCAACTTCGGAATTAAGTCGTTTGAGTTCTTCATCCATTTCAAACATGCGACGAAACGCCTTCCTGGTTTCTTCAAGGATGGTCGTTTCATCAGCAAGTTTCATCTGTTGAGGAAGATAACCTACAGTTATTTCATTTGGTTTAGAGATACTACCTGAAGTAGGGGATTGAAGACCTGAAAGGATTTTAAGCATTGTTGATTTGCCTGCACCATTCTTGCCGACAAGTGCAATCTTATCGGAAGGGTTAATCACAAAAGAGACATCCGAAAATAACGGGCGCGCAGAAAATTCAACAGATAAATTATTAATCGAAATCATATTTCAAGTCCTTCTTTTCCTTTATTTGTAATTCTATCAAAGTCACGAACTTGACTATCTGTCAATTTATCGCGATCTATCATAAGACGTTTCGCTATAGCGAACATTGTAATCATCTCGTCTCTCTGGCTTTTTGAAATATCTTGATCCTCTTCTTTAGCAATTTTTAGAGAATCATCCATCCCAATTTCATAAAGTTTTAATAGTTCGGAATACTCTGCTTCAGAAATTTCTGATTTTAGCAAAATTTCATCCGCCCTTTTATGATCAAAATTTGGAGAGCATGCTAAAAAAAGCATAGACAAAATATAAACTATACAATATATTGATTTTTTCATAACTTGACAAGAATAATTGTTTTCAAAGTTAATCAAAAAACTACATATAAACAAGAGAAGTCCCCGCCTGAAGCGGAGACCTCTCTTAAGATAGTGTCAATTGTAGCGTCTATAAATCTGTTTATGAATATAATCAGTTATTCATGCTTACAAAATGAGGGGCACTTGCGTCAGGAGAAGTTGTGAGAACCAAAGCCTGACTATCCATTGTCACCTGACTGTTACGAATGGCATTTACCCCAGCCTTATTTGTCTGACCATAAGATACAGAGAAATTTCCATCCAGAGAATTACCTGTCACGATAAGAACATTGTAGATTCCTCCCCCTGCCGGCACTGAATATACAGCAGCAAGTTCACGCTGATTATTTGCACCTATGACCATATTACGGACAGGAAGATTTTCCATCATAAAGATGAATTTGTCACGATATTCCTGAACGTTTGCGGCATCTGAACTTACAGCGGCGGTTTTAACATTTTTGATTGAAGTGTTGGGAGAAACCTGAATACTTGAGACTGATTTTTCTGACATTCCAGATAAACCGGCAAGTGCATTATAGGCTTCAGAAAGGGTAGTGTCCGCAAAACTTGCGAAACTTGTTGCCGCTATTGCAACTATAGAGAGTAAAAACTTTTTCATAATTGATGATTTTTAGCAAATTTTCATTAATAGTTTAATTGATTCAACACAGAATGCTATTGTATTGACTGATGATTCTTGACAATTTGGAACAGACTCTCTATTCGATCACTTCCATTCCAATAAATTCAATGACATCAACAGTAGGGGTAACAGCCATAATAAGCTGATCTCCTTCAAGACTCACCTCACTATTGCGAATAGCCTCTATACCATCTGCAGTGGTCTGACCATAAGCCGCTACATAAGGACCACCTTTTTCACCTACAAGGAACAATACATTGTATACTCCGTTGTCAGATGGTTCGGTGAAAGCACACGCCATTTCATTCTGGTTGTTGGCACCGATAAGCTGATTCACTACCGGGAGGCTTTCGTAAGTGTAGATAAATTCCTGGGCGTAACGAGAGCCATTGTAGCTCACGCTGTGAAGATTGGTAATAGTAATTCCGGGAGCCAACTGAACATCATCAATCGACTTTTCTACCATTCCGGGTTGATTTACTAAAGATGTATAAGCATCATCAAGTGAAATCTGTGCGAAGCCAGCGAGGCTGGTTGCAACTAAAGCAATAAGGGTTAAGAATAACTTTTTCATAAACATTGATTTTTAGCATTTATTATGACTATTAAACACACCATCAATATTTAATGTTCATATTTATTAATAAAATAATCAAGATTCTTATATTTTTAACATTAACAAATTGTATTCCATATCATTATTCAAATATTAAGCAAGTCGTAAGCTAATTTATACTTCGGCCCCCGTAATTTTAGACCCCATTCCCCAGCGTTAACAAATATTGGGGAATGGGGTCTTAATGTGATTGGCACTAATTTTGTCAAAGTAGTATTTCTATAATTGAGAAAAGTTGGAATACAAAGATTTTTGTCTTGAAAACTTTTTTGTCTTGAAAACTTGCTTGTTACAGATAAAAGATACGATTAGGAGACATACATCATATTGAGCAATGAAAAATTATGATTACTCATAACCCATAATCTTCATACAAAACACTCTCATCTTAATGCATGAGAGTGTTTTGTATGCGAGGAACGATTAATCTATTGATGTTAGTTCTCTGAAATCTCTGATTTTCTTTGGAAGCATTGTCAAAGCGATGATTATGCAGAACGCTAATGCACCTGAAACGAGCCAGAAAGTCCATGTGCCGAGAGTCCAGAGATTGCTGAGGAAAACAGTAAAGAACACAGCAAGGACAATAGCGAAGAATATCTCAGCAACGAGAGTATATAGCCTGAGGGATGCTACCTGTTTCATCATTTGCATTGGTGTGGAAGTTGCCAACTTTATCTTTTTGACAAAGCGGTACAGAAGCAGATACACTATTGCAGCTACCGCCATGAATATACCGAGAAATCCCTTCATTGCAACCGGGAATACGCTTTCGTCTGTTCCGCTGAGCCAAAGAATGATAAACACTACAGCGAGTACACCACAATTAAGAATGCCTTTGCGGTATTGTTTGGCGATGCGGGATTGTGCCGATGTGCATGTCTCGATGTTGAAATTGATTGGCTCGCTGTTTTTTTGAGCAAGTACATCATCAAGAGATGACATACTTTTTTTGAGTTCGTCTAAGTTCATATTATTTCGATTTTGAGATAAGTCTGTTTTTAATTCTATGAAGCTTGATAGCCACATTGTTCCTTTCAATACCGATGATGTCTGCAATTTCCTCGTATGAGTATTCATCAAGCCAAAGCAGAATAATCGCTTTCTCAATCGGCAGAAGCTGGTTTATCAATTCATGTAGAGCTGCCAATTGCTCTGCCTTGTTGTCGTCGGATTCCGAAGAAATATCGACAGCTGAGACTTCAAAGGGGAGAGTTTCAACTTTAGGTTTGTAATTGCGAATTGCTATTAAGGCAGAGTTGACGGCAACTCGATAAACCCAAGTAGAGAGTTTGCTCATACCACGAAATTGCTCTAAACCTAACCAAAGGTTGGTAAGGATTTCCTGACGTAAATCCTCATAAGGTACTTTTGGGGTAGCATATGCCCAACAGACCTTGTTGATAATACGGGAATGCTCCTTGACGAAATAGGCAAACTCCCTGCTTGTTTTTGGTGGACTTTCCATTTTCTTGATGTTTTTTGTAACGTTAGGTGCAAAATCAGTCCTAATAGTTACACTCAACTCAAAAATTTTATCTATCAAACTGATATGACGGTCTCAATTGCATACAAATATACAACATATATCTTTAATATTAAGCTTATTACCGCTTAAAAACACGGCTATGGTTTCGGTTCATATTCTCAAGAACAGCAGGGCATTGGAAACGAAGCGATCTAATTCCCAGCTTTCTTTCTTAAACTGGTGGGCATTGAGGGAAGAGCGGGCAAACGCCTTGATTATGTTGACAGCTTTTGCCGGATGTCTGCTTCTGCAAAGACGGTAAAACTCCATGTGAACTCCATATGATGATAATTTTCAAAATAAAAGCCATTGCTTTTATTTTTTATTCCCACATAAACAACAAAAAGGAGGCGTGATTCTGAATCAGGAATCACGCCTCTTTATTCAATTATCTAAAACTCTGATAGGCAGATATTACATCATACCGCCCATTCCTCCCATTCCTGGAGCTCCCATTGGAGCAGCAGGAGTGTCTTCCTTCTTGTCAGCGATAACACACTCAGTGGTAAGGAACATACCTGCGATGCTTGCTGCGTTCTCAAGAGCGACACGAGTAACCTTTGCAGGATCGATTACACCTGTTGCGAAGAAGTTTTCGAATGTATCGGTGCGTGCATTATAACCATAATCACCTTCTCCTTCTTTTACCTTCTGCACAATCACAGCACCCTCAACACCAGCATTTGCGACAATCTGACGAAGCGGTTCCTCAATTGCACGACGTATGATTGCTATACCTGTATTTTCATCATCATTATCTCCCTTGAGTTCATCAAGCTTTGAAAGACAACGTATGTAAGCGATACCACCGCCAGGAACAATACCTTCTGCAATTGCTGCACGAGTTGCAGAAAGAGCATCGTCAACACGATCCTTCTTCTCCTTCATCTCAACTTCAGATGGAGCACCAATATAAAGTACAGCCACACCTCCGGCAAGTTTTGCAAGACGCTCCTGAAGTTTTTCTTTATCATAGTTCGAAGTTGTGGTCTCGATCTGAGCCTTGATCTGATTGATGCGATCAGAAATAGACTCCTTTGAGCCTGCGCCGTTTACAATAATTGTATTGTCTTTATTGACAGTTACCTTTTCAGCAGTACCAAGATCCTGTACGTTTGCCTGTGCAAGCTGCATACCTTTGACTTCACTCACTACAGTGCCACCGGTGAGGATGGCGATATCTTCAAGCATTTCCTTACGACGATCTCCGAAGCCGGGAGCCTTGACTGCACAAATTTTGAGTGAGCCACGCAAACGGTTCACGACAAGAGTTGCAAGTGCTTCATTATCCACATCTTCCGCAATAATTAGAAGAGGACGTCCGCTCTGAGCGACAGCTTCAAGAATCGGCAAAAGATCTTTTAGATTTGAAATCTTTTTATCATAAAGAAGAATGTAAGGAGAATCCATCTCACATTCCATCTTTTCGCTGTTGGTTACGAAGTAAGGAGATATATAGCCGCGGTCGAACTGCATACCTTCAACAACGTCAACAGTTGTTTCTGTGCCTTTAGCTTCTTCCACTGTGATGACTCCCTCTTTCTTAACCTTCTTCATTGCCTCTGCAATAAGACGACCGATTTCTTCATCATTGTTTGCAGAAACACGTGCCACATTTTCAATCTTCTCTATGTCGTCATCAACTTCCTGGCTTTGCGCCTTAATACCTTCAACAACACAAGAGACAGCTTTGTCAATACCTCGTTTAAGATCCATAGGATTGGCTCCTGCGGCAACATTCTTCAGACCTACGTTGACGATTGCCTGAGCAAGTACTGTAGCTGTAGTTGTACCGTCTCCTGCCTGGTCACCCGTCTTCGAAGCAACTTCCTTTACAAGCTGTGCGCCCATATTCTGGAAAGGATCTTCCAACTCTATTTCACGTGCCACGGAAACACCGTCTTTTGTGATATGGGGGGCACCGAATTTCTTTTCGATGATTACGTTTCTTCCTTTAGGACCAAGTGTAACCTTTACAGCATCGGCAAGAGCGTCAACGCCATTTTTGAGCTCTTCGCGAGCCTTGATATTGAATTTAATTTCTTTAGCCATTTTGGGTAATATGTTTTATAGTATTGACTCTTACCGTCAGACTATAATTAATCTAACTGTATGAGAGCCATCCGGATTTATAAAATATGATTAGTCTATAACTGCAAGAACGTCGCTCTGACGCATCATTATATATTTTGTTCCCTCATATTCAATTTCAGTTCCTGCATATTTGCCATAAAGAACTTCATCTCCAACTTTGAGAACCATATCTTCATCCTTTGTGCCGTTGCCAACAGCAAGAACCTTTCCACGAAGAGGTTTTTCTTTTGCTGAATCAGGAATAATGATGCCACCGAGAGTGACTTCTTCTGCAGCTGTAGGTTCAATAAGAACTCTATCTGCCAATGGTCTAATGCTCATATCTTATATTAATTTTATGTTAGTTTTAATTTCTGATTAAAGACAATTCAAATATCGTGCCAAAAAAACGGCCCATTGCTGAGCTCATACTAAAAGAGAAACATTTCAAAATAACGAAATGTTTCTCTTTTAATAAAATTTACCTAATTCACATTAAATAATGAAATGTATTTAGGCAAGATGCTTATCTCTTAACCAAAATGTAGCTTCTTTCAGGCGCCAATGCTCCTTTGAGCACACCTTTTTTTACCTTAAATTCCTTTCCGTATACAAGATCTTTATAAGTGCCGTCAGGCAATCCTGTAGGCAAGTTGACAAAATTGGCAAACTTGGATATGTTCACAACAGCTGCGCCTTTCTTGCCTCGATTGACAAGAAGGACCTGCCCATTGTCCGAAATCCGGATATCTTCTTTTTGCCCATCCATTGCTGAACGGAATTTATTAACGGCCACTACTTCAGGATGAAAAAACTCATCATTACCCCTTGCGCCAAGAACATTATCCCCCCAATATTTTTGTCTGGTTGATCCTGCCGGACGACTGAAGAAGAGGGGAGTGCCATTCTGACGTGCTGTCAAGAATACCCACCCAGTACGAATCTGGTCATCTGTAAGATGTGCCGATTCATGCGCATTAGCGTATGTGTCATGGCTTTCAACCCAAGTAGTCAGATATTCGGGAGCAGAAGTATGATGCCAATTGATAAGATCAAGCCCTTTGACCGAACCCTTGTCAAGCGCTTCGCGGAGTATATGTCCATACCCCGATGCTGTCTGTCCGAAATAATCTGCATATTCTGCCTCAGGCACATTTCTATCTTGCAGCACCTCTCCATATACAAACAATGAATCGTATGGAACTGCAAGTTTAACACCCTTGACAGACTTTCTGCCGGTAGCCACGTCCCAAAAATCATTCTCTTTTACTCCTGAAGCTGAGTCAACCGGATCAGAATGTACGCCAATATGTTTAGCAGTGTCGTAACGGAACCCTTTAACCCCAAGACTAAGAAGATCGTTTACAAACTCCATGTAATATTTTTGAAAATCCGGATTTTCAGTGTTCACATCAGGGAGAGCTCCGGATCCCCACAAAGTGCATTGAAGTCTATCATTATAGTCTCGTACAGGTTGAAGTCCGTTGCTATGAAACATCTTATCTCTGCCACCGACAGCCTTATAAAAATCATCAGATACGGCATCTATATCGAAAGCCGTGTGATTAGGCAAAACATCTACAATTATCTTTACATTATATTTTGAAGCCGAGTCCATCATTTGCTTCATCTGATCTCGAGACCCGAGAATGTTGTTCCCAATTTTCCAATCGGTCGGCTGATAATAATAATACCAATTTCCCTCGGTCACATTATCATCAAATATTTTTTTACCACTCCCATTCGGAGCGTAACAATTTTGCACTGGAGATGTCTGTACCATAGTGAATCCGGCATCAGCAATCTGACGCATGTTATCAGCAATAGTTGGAAAATTCCAACTCCAGGCATGAAGAATCGATTCAGTGTTAGTGGCATTTGGATCGTGAGTCACTCGATCCTTTGCCATAGTTGTGCCTGCTAAACCTGCACAAAGAGAAAACAATAAAATTTTTTTCATTTTAATATCTTAATATCTGAATTTTCACGGTTGTAACCATTATGATCTTTGGAAACCGGAAGTAAATAAATGTAGGTATCTAAGAAACTGTTTAAAAGTTTTGTCTTGTCATTAAGGTCTTTGTCGGCATCTTTATGATATTTATTCAGTCATTATGGAACCCCAAGACTCCATTATAATTATTATAAATATCAAAAATCTACCTGACAAATACTCTCAATTCCTTCGACAAATAAATTTAAACAGGTTCTAAGCGTATAACGAAATAAGAATACAAGTATTTTATGCATAGTGATATAAATTATAATGGAATAACGACTCATAGTCATATTGCACAAGATTCAATAGTCTGTGCTGAATTATAATTAATCTTAAATATCCCGTTTGAAACTGTCAATAACTTGTATTACTTCTTGAATTTGACTAACTTTGTAGAAAATATTTATGATATAACAACATCGTTATATAACCCCCTCACATGAAATTAATAAAATTCTTTACCATATTACTCACATGTGCGTGCTCTTTAGGCGCCTCGGCACAAACCGACAAAACCCTAAACGTGCACAATGCAGCCCATAGCAAATTGCTCGCAAAGGCAAAATCATCACAACTTGACAAAACTGTAATTCAAAAATTTTTAAAAAACGATCTTGAAAAGAGAGAGGAGATTGCCACACACGGAAGTATCCTATCCCCCAAGACAGAAGAGTTGATCAACGACCTGCTTTCAGAAGCAAACAGCCATATCGGGAAGAGGTATAGGTCTGGGGCAAAAGGTCCTAAGGCTTTTGATTGTTCTGGATTTTCAAGCTATGTGTTCCGGCAATTTGGATACAATCTTGGTGCATCTTCAAGAGATCAGTTCACGCAAGGCGAAAAAATCGAAAAACAAAATCTCCGGAAAGGGGACCTCGTATTCTTTACAGGACGAAACAGCAAAAGCAACAGAGTCGGACATGTAGGGATCGTAGTCAGCGCTGACAATGAAAACGGAACATTTAAATTCATACATGCCAGCACGTCGCAAGGAATAAAGATCGACTCAAGCGATGGATATTATAGCCGACGATATCTTGGGGCAAGAAGAGTAATAACAGAATAAAATTCAAGTATTTATTATAAAGTTCAGGTTGCAATTCCGATACATCGGAATTGCAACCTGAACTTTATATGCCAGTATAAATACGTTTTCTTATAATTATGTCCCTAAAAAAACAATAGGTACCTACGATAAATAAGACCCCATTCCCCAATATTTGTTAACGCTGGGGCGGTCAAGCGTCGTGCAGATGTGTTCGCGCAGTGAGGGAG
>CAMTMX010000076.1 GCA_947073495.1 uncultured Porphyromonadaceae bacterium | reverse complement strand
TGCTTCCTGGAGACGCTCGACATTCTCAAGGAGACACTCATCGAGAGAGGCGAGGAGCCTATTGTATTTGACCACGACTGCCGCGAGGGTATCTGCGGCATGTGCTCACTCTATATCAACGGACACCCTCATGGTCCGGCTACAGGCGCTACAACCTGTCAGCTCTACATGCGTCGCTTCCAGGAGGGAGAGACCATCACTGTAGAACCCTGGCGTTCTGCTGCGTTCCCTGTGATCAAAGACCTTATGGTAGACCGTAACGCATTCGACAAGATCCAGCAGGCTGGCGGTTATGTATCGTTCAACTGCGGAGGCGCCCAGGATGCCAACGACCTTCCTATCTCCAAAGTGAAGGCTGACGAGGCTATGGACTCTGCGAGCTGCATCGGTTGCGGCGCATGTGTGGCAGCCTGCAAGAACGGTTCTGCTATGCTCTTCGTTTCTGCAAAGGTTAGCCAGCTTGCTCTCCTTCCCCAGGGCGAGGTTGAGAAAGACCGTCGCGTGCGCGCAATGGTGGCTAAGATGGACGAACTCGGATTCGGCAACTGTACCAACACCGGCGCTTGCTCTGCTGAATGTCCGAAGAACATCAAGCTTGCCAATATCGGCAGACTGAACCGTCATTTCATTGCAGCAAAATGCAAGGAATAATCCTCTAACTAACCGGATTGCATACGCAACACGTAAGCGGCATCGGCATGGCGCCGATGCCGCTTTATTTATAATTGTCTGTATAGATGCTTACCGCCTCAATTGTTGTGCACAACACACCAGCCCTGCAGCTTGAAAGGGCATTGGAATGTCTTTTTCGATCGGATGTGTCGACGGTCTATGTAATCGACAACAGTCCTGAGGATACTCTCTGTCACATAAAATCTATTGATGACAGAATCATATACCGTCATGTTGAAAACAATGGTTTCGGTGCGGGACATAACATCGCAATCCGTGAAATATTGCATGATGGCGATTTCCATATTGTGATGAATGCCGATGTATATTGGGATGGGGATATAGTCAGGCAGATGATCGGGTATATAGGTTCGCGAGAAGATGTGGGAATGATTGCGCCCAAAGCGTTTTATCCTGACGGGGATCTGCAATACTCTTGCCGTATGCTTCCTGCTCCGGCAGATCTTTTCGTGAAGCGTTTCCTCCCATGCTGTCTTTTCAAACGGCGCATGGAGCGGTATCTGCTTGCAATCCATAACCATGACGAAACTTTGAATTGTCCGTATCTGTTAGGGAGTTTTTTATTGTTCAGGGTGAAGGCTCTGCGAGAATGCGGGATGTTTGATGAGCGATTTTTTATGTATCCGGAAGATATCGACATCACAAGACGAATACATGAAAAGTGGAAGACAATCTATTATCCCGCTGTAAGTATAGTTCACGAACATGGCGCGGCTTCAAGGAAGAGTTTTAAGATGCTGTGGATCCACTTTACCAACATGATAAAATATTTCAACAAGTGGGGGTGGCTGTCAGATAAAAAAAGAAGCGTCATCAATAAGACGCTTCTTAAAAATGTTTCGTTTGTTCCACAAGATTGCCGACCTCAGGGCAGAGGCTGACCATCGGGGGTGGGATCAATAAAAATAACCGGACCCTGTTTGCCGAACGGACCTTTCATGCGGTTAAAAAGAGGGGTAAGACTGCTGATGGCGTTTGCACGTGCCTGTGCTACATATCCTCTTTCGTAGATGCGTTTCTTGGTCTTGTCTTGCCATCGGCGTTTAATGATGTTTTCTTCTTCGGCAGAGAGGGAGCGAGACAACAAGATGTTTTTGCTGTCCCACGAATCAAGCACCTCGTAAGCCTCGGGAGAAGCGTTTTCCAATATGTCGACACGTTCAGGGGGGAGATAAATAATTGTGGTGTCTCCTCTCTCGTCTACCCTGAGGCTGTCGAGGTCAAATCTGATACGTCCTTCTATTGTCTGACGTGCCACAATCCATTTTCCGTTGATTGAATCTTTTATAGCCACTTCTTCATGAATATCAGAAGTGCACAATTCCACCATTTTAGTAATTGACTTTATCCTGGCGTCACGTGTCTTATAGTCTTCAATAGGGCGAGAAGGGAGAGTGTGCCAGAGGAGCAGAATTATAATGATAGCCCCTATGGCGGTTATCAATATTTTAGACCATTTAATCATATCCTTGACATTATCGTTTATAAGTTATTTCTGCGGTGTAGCCCCAGTTTTCGAGCAGTTGGGTGAGCCAGGCCTTACCTTTCGCCTCGGCGGCCTCCCGGAGCATTTCAGTGGCTGCTGCATTTTTTTGCATGTCGCGTTTCACTTCTTTTGCCATTTGAGATTTTAAAGCCGCACGTTCATAGGGTGTTATAGCGGAGCGGAGACCGGTTACCCGACTATGCTCTTCGTGGAGCTCAGGCTCTCTACCGTCTGTCTTGATCTCTACAGGAGGAAGGGATATGGAGGCAGTGCGGTTTTCTTCATCTATTGTTATGTCATCTTCTGACAGTTTACTGAGGTCTACATATGCCACAATGTAGGTGTCGTAGGAGTAGACGCCAAGACGAGTGCCGATTTTCATATTGTTGAATAGAGCCCGGGCTTTAGCTTCGATACTTTTTGCATCCTTATAATCTGGATCCGAGATCATACCTACCTTTCCCACGGTCATTCGTGCGAGTTCAAGACGGCTCACCTCTTGAAGCCGGGAATATAAATCGACCGGATTTTCTTTCTTTTTGCACGCGGCAAAAGGAAAAAGAAGAAAGATAAGAATTGCCGAGATGTAAAAACGGTTGTTCATATTTGCTTAAATTGGGAATTCAACTATTAGACATTTTATGAGTGTATTGGTTGAGTGGGGATTGGTTAATAATTCATAAAGTTTATGGTTTATGATATAGTGCCTGTTGTTTTATTTTGGGAAATAAAATAATCGATGAAATGAACAAAAATAAAGGTAAACGACTTATTAATATAAGTTTCACAAGTCTCTTTGAGTTTTGAAAACATATGACAAGATTCAACTTTTGCAAGTGAAAGTTGAGGGGAGTGAGGTTAACTTCCAATTGTGGACAGGAATCTGATTTCCTTAGAGATTAACCTCTTAACCTTCAAATCTTAAGTGATTATGTGAAACTTAGAGAATGATTGAATTTAACTTTATGAAATCTTTAAAGTCATTTTCAGTCAATTTTGAGCTTTCGTTCTGTTATTATGGAACCCCATAACTCCATCTCTCAAACTCAAAATTTACTCGAAAATCGTCTCAAAATCTTAACATAAGTCAAATCCAAACATTCTTTAAACTGTCTTAATATATAAGTTTATCTTTGAGAATGTGCCCTACTTTCAATATCCCTGCATATATGACAAATAATCCTTTATTAAATCGTCTTGAGGGTTTTGATTCCCGTTTTGAGGAAGTTTCAACCCTGATTACAGATCCTGCGGTTATTTCAGATCAAAAGAGATACGTCAGACTGACTAAAGAGTATCACGATCTTGAAAAGATTCTTGATGCTGCAAAAAGGTATCGAAATCTTCTTTCCGGCATAGAAGAAGCTAAGCAAGTGCTCGCTTCTGAAGAAGATGATGACCTGAGGGCGATGGCAAGGGAAGAACTTGAACACAATACTTCATTGCTACCCGAAACTGAGACTGAGATAAAACTTCTCCTTGTCCCGGCAGATCCGGAAGATTCTAAAAATGCGTGTGTGGAAATACGAGGAGGGACCGGTGGAGACGAGGCTGCTCTTTTTGCAGGAGACCTTTTCAAAATGTATCAAAAATTTGCCGAAAAGCGGGGATGGCAACTTGCAGTCACAAGCTACAACGAAGGGACAGCCGGGGGATTTAAAGAGATATGCTTCACCTTGACAGGGGAAGACGTCTATGGTGTTATGAAATATGAAAGTGGCGTTCATCGCGTTCAAAGAGTGCCGGCAACGGAGACTCAGGGTCGCGTTCATACTTCTGCGGCTACCGTTGCGGTTTTGCCGGAGGCGGAAGAATTTGACGTTGAAATTAATGAAGGTGCGATTAAATGGGATACTTTCCGTTCCGGGGGAGCAGGCGGCCAGAATGTAAACAAGGTTGAATCCGGAGTCCGCTTGCGTTATATTTGGAAAAATCCTGTAACCGGGGAAGAGGATGAGATCCTAATCGAATGTACTGAAACCCGAGACCAACCCAAGAATAAGGAGCGAGCGTTGTCTCGGTTGCGTACGTATATATATAGTAGGGAACGTGAAAAATATCTTGCGGACATAGCCCAACGGAGGAAGACACTCGTATCTACCGGTGACCGTTCCGCCAAGATCCGCACCTATAATTTTCCTCAAGGCAGAATGACAGACCATAGGATCAATTACACGGTTTATAACCTTGATTCTTTTATGGAAGGGAACATTCAGGAATGTATCGACCGTCTGTCGATAGCTGAAAATACAGAAAGAATGAAAGAGGCGGCTCTCTAAGCCGCCTCTTTCTGAATGCACCCCAAAAGTTTTGTGTCTAACTTTTGGGGTGCACTTCATTTTTTGTGGGAAGGGGTCTTAATTTATCCGTATTGTCAGCCCGTCATAACAGGGGTGGACGTGAGGTGGAAGTCTATTTTCAAACTCGTTGTGGAGCCCGATCTCATGGTTGAAATGAGTCAGGTATGCTTCTTGAGGTTTGAGCCTGTCAATAATTTCGAGCGCCTCACGGATGCAAAGATGTGCGAAATGTTCGCGCTCTCTTAGGGCGTTTATCACCAGCACTTTCAATCCTTTAAGCTTCTCCATCTCTTCTTCCGGAATTTCCTTGGCATCAGTGATATATGCAAAATCTCCTATCCTGTAGCCGAAAATGGGGAGCTTTCCGTGCATCACATTTATTGGTGTCACTTTCAATCCGTTGATGTAGAAAGGACTGTCATTGATGATTATCCTGTCTAATGCCGGGACTCCGGGATATAGGTGGTCTCTGAAACAATAGTCAAGATGTTTTCCGAGATCATTGTATACGTCTTCCTTTACATAGATCGGGAGTGCTCCGTCAGCACAGAACGGACGGAGATCGTCTATTCCCCCGACATGGTCGTAATGGCTGTGTGTGACAAGAACAGCGTCAATTTGATACAGGTCTTGATTCAATGCCTGAGCTCGGAAATCAGGCGAGGCATCTATCAGTAGGTTTAGTCCGTGAGTCTTTACCAGAGCGGAAGCACGTTGTCTTTTATCAAAAGGTGATTCGGATCTGCATACGCTGCATGCGCATGCCACTTCCGGCACTCCTTTTGATGTGCCGCTTCCAAGGATTGTGATTTCTATAGAAGTGTCGATGAAATTTACTTCCGGATGGAGCACAACTGCATATTTTTCCCTTACCGTATTGATAATATGCTGCGACAATCCGGTTACATCCCCCGCTGTTGCCCCGCCGGCATTTGCAATTACAAGACATTGTTTGGGGTAGACCTGAGCACCTCCGATTTTATATCCTTTTAGTCCGGCATGTTCAATGAGCCATCCCGCAGGGATTTTCACCCTGTGTTCATCCACTTTGTAGCATGGTATATCCGGGTTTCTACCAAGCATCTCTTGTTTATAGAAATATGTCGAGACAATCGGATTCTTGAAAAAGCTTCCGGCACTCCCGGTTTCGACAGGATCCGGCAATTTGGAGTTGCGAATCCTTGTTATTTCTTCAGCAGTCTCTCTGATTGAGGGGGTATGTCCCAGATTTTGTGCAAAACTTTTAAGCGGACCATACTCAAGGTTGCCGGCGATGGTGGATTTCCGCAATTTGTAACTTACCCTAAGTACATAATATCTACCTTTGCCTTCATGTTTGAACATGCTGTCGCGGTATGCAAAACGGCATTGTTCATTTGTGAAAATAACAGATTCCCCTGTTAATGTATCAAAGCATTCCACGTTATGAATCACGTCTTTAGCTTCTACGCCATAGGCTCCTACATTCTGTACTGCCGAGGCTCCCACCTCTCCGGGAATCCCGGCAAGATTTTCAACGCCTTGGAGCTCTTCTTTAAGGCACCATTCTACAAAGTCTGTCCATTTTTCTCCCGCCGAAGCTATCGCATAGGCTGTTTCATCATCCTTGTCATATCTGACTATACCTTTCATTGACGAATGCAACACAATACCGTCAAAGTCATTTACGAATAATAGATTGCTGCCTCCACCGATATGCAAAACTTCATTATTGCTGAATTCTTCAGACCGATATATGGCTTTGAGTTCTTTGACTGAAGAATATTCTGCAAATAATTTTGCTTTTGCGGGTATGCCGAAAGTGGTTAGGCTTGTAATATCTTTATTATGTTGAAAAATATAAGGAAGTTGGGGATTCATTATTGGTGAGTTGGTAATGGAATTATTTCTGTTAATGGCTTTTAGAAACTGGTTAAATTTATTTGTCGAAGGAATTGAGAGGATTGGTCAAGCGGATTTTTGATATTTGTCAAGGAATTATGGGGTTTCATAATGACTGAATAAATATCATAAAGATGCAGACAAAGACCTCAATAACAAGACAAAATAAATTTTAAACAGTCCCTTAGAGATTACATGCGGTATTTTGTAAGGATGCCGTCTTCAAACCATAAGGCTGTGCCGTTGGGGTATTGCCAGAGGTCGAGTGTCTGGCTATAGTCATGCCCCCGGTTGACATCGTTTGGATTTCCAAGCGAAAGTTTGCATTCTTCTTTTGTCATGCCGAGCTTGACTCCTCCCTTGCATATTACCTCCCATACATCGTCTGCAATGGAAGGATATTTATTGCGCAGGTCAGACAGGAAAAACAAATTTGAAAATAATCTTGTTTCAGTACCTGAAGTTCCGAAATTCATAAATATCCATGCCTCATTTCCTGATTCATCAACAAATTTGAGCTTAAGAGGAAACGCGATGTCTCCCGGCAAGACATCCTCAACAGTTATCCCTACAAATTTTTTTCCCTGAATCCTGTTGCCGTCTTCATCATACCAGAGAGGGGAACGTATCCATAATTTATTGCCTAATAAAAGATCTTTTGCCTCTTGCACCATGTCTAAATCAATCATCATAGGAATCTGATCAGACATGACTTGTTCGGAAGCCAGAGAAGATGATTTCCCGGTATTATATTGGTAATACTTTCCGTTATCTGAAAAAATAAGAGACACCGATTGGGTTCCGTCAGGTTCAAGTTTCGGTTTAATTCCATTGAAAGAAAGAATTTTTCTTCCGATGCCTACTGAATCGGGGTGGATTGGGAGTCCTTGCTGATCAAAGATAAGGGCCGTCTTATTGTCGGCAGCCATAAATAGTTTCCCTTTTTTCCAAGCTGAAAGTGGTTGAGGCTCTACACCTTTAAAGTATTCCTCTTCCGGGGTGGGTGTGAGAATTTTTTTGTCTTCTCTTGAAAGAGATACGGTCTTGGTACTTTCTATTCCGGTGAAGCAAGAAGAAAACATGCAGCAAGATGTGATGAGAATCAATGACATCGAAATGGCATTGACTGCGAAGATTTGCCGCCGACAACTTATTATGTTAAAGAGATTTGGTTTCAACTTTGAACTATTGTATATTAACGAGGTTTTATATTAATTTTAATTTCTCAAGCTCATTTAAAGTCTAATTTTAACCGGGAGTCCTATTTTGCATAAACGATTTGTACGAAACAGAAACTGTTAAAAATAGACATAGCCTTATAAACCCATATGCTTCGATATAACTTGAGAAAGTTGGATCAGTAATTTTATGCAGATGTAATTCAAGTCATGATTAGATTCAAAACGACCCGGCAGGTGCATAAAACCATTGTCACTACAAAATTACTAAAAAAACTTATTTCACAAAACATACATTTTATTATTGGATCAAAATTTGCTGACATTCATTGACTAAGATATCGAGGTGTGTATAGTAAGAAAGGAAGGCGGAATAAATTTGTTAAAAATTTTTTATTAAAGATTTGGTGAATTGAAAAAATGTATGTAACTTTGCACTCGCAAAACGGAAGAGAACCGGATGCATGGCGGGATAGCTCAGTTGGTTAGAGCGTCGGATTCATAACCCGGAGGTCTCGAGTTCAATTCTCGATCCCGCTACTAAATCAAGTCATGATTTTTTGTTTGTGGCAGTCCATGAGTCGGTGAGATTCGTGGATTGTTTGTTTTTTAACCCACCGTTCATTTATTATGAAGTATGCCATAATAGCCATAGGCGACGAACTGCTTGCCGGTCAAGTCACAGACACAAATTCCGGCACAATATCCCGGATGCTCCAGCCCGCAGGCTGGGAGCTGCACAGCGTGCGCGTGGTCTCCGACAGCCCGGAGCATATCCTCCTGGCAATATCCGAAGCATTTGCCGAAACTGACGCCGTGATAACGACAGGAGGTCTCGGTCCTACAAAAGACGACCTTACAAAACAGACCCTGTGCAGATATTTCGGAGGTGAGCTGCGTGAAGATCCCTCCGTGAAAGCGAACGTGGAGCGTGTGGTAAGCGCCCGAGGGCTGAAACTTAACGCACTGACTGCCGCACAGGCCATGGTGCCCACATCGTGCTCGGTGATACAGAACCTTGTAGGCACTGCACCGATCATGTGGTTTGAACGTGACGGCAAAGTACTTGTGGCAATGCCTGGAGTGCCGTTCGAGACCGAACAGATGATGCGCCGGTCGGTCATGGCGCGGCTGATTGACAGATTTCCATCCACAGAATTCATCGAACGCCGCGTGGTCATGGTGTGCGGCATGTCCGAAAGTGCCATAGCCGGCATGATAGCTCCATGGGAAGACTCTCTGCCACAGCATGCCCATCTGGCATATCTTCCCAAGCCTGGAGTGGTGCGGCTGCGCATCGACTGCCATCACCACGACAAAGACTTTCTCACCGGCGAAGCCACGCGGCTGCATGCAGAACTGGCCCGGCTGATTCCTGCGGACCACCTGCTCGCCGTGGCCGACCTCACACCCGAGGAGATTCTGCTGAATGAATTGCGGCAACGCGGCCTTTCGTTCGCTTCAGCCGAAAGTTGCACAGGCGGTTCCATAGCCCGGCGCATCACGGCCATACCCGGCTCTTCATCAGCGTTCAAAGGCTCTGTGGTAGCATACGCCAATGAGGTGAAAAGCGCCGTTCTCGGTGTTAACGCCGAAGACATAGCCGCGCATGGAGCCGTGTCGCAGACGGTGGTGGAACAGATGGCTGCAGGCGCACGCGACCGTCTCGGCGCAGACATAGCCGTGGCAACCTCCGGTATCGCCGGTCCGGGCGGAGGATCGGACGACAAACCCGTAGGCACGGTGTGGATAGCCACAGCGACCCCGGAAGGTGTGCATTCTTGCATGCATCACTTCCCGGGGTCACGAGACCGTGTGATCGACCGTGCCGCCACTACGGCCATCCTTAGCGCAATCGAAAGCCTGCGCCGTCTATAGATCAGTTGGTAAAGATCAGGTCTTCGCCGTGTACGTCAATGACAATCGGACGGTCCTTGTCGACCTTCTGAGCAAGTATATCCTTTGACAGGCGGTTGAGCACAAGCCTGTGAATGGCACGCTTGACAGGACGGGCACCGAATTCCGGATCATAGCCCTCTTCGGCAAGATAGCGCATGGCGGCAGGCGAGACCTTAAGCTCAACCCCGTTAGCACTCAGCATTTTCTGTACGCTCCGTATCTGCAGACCTACGATCTTCTCGATTTCCTTCTGATTAAGAGGGGTGAACATAATCGTTTCATCAATACGGTTCAGAAATTCCGGACGGATGGTCTGCTTGAGCATGTCCAGCACCTGCATCTTGGTTTTCTCCGTAACCTCGAGACGGTTTTCCTCCGTCATTTTCGAGAAATTCTCGCGGATCACTCCGGATCCCATATTCGAGGTCATGATGATTATGGTGTTCTTGAAATTGACAAGACGACCCTTGTTGTCGGTCAGCCTGCCGTCGTCCAGCACCTGCAGAAGGATGTTGAACACATCAGGATGCGCTTTCTCGATCTCATCGAACAGCACCACTGAATACGGCTTCCTGCGCACCGCTTCGGTCAGCTGGCCGCCCTCATCATAGCCCACATATCCCGGAGGTGCGCCGACAAGGCGGCTCACAGCATGCTTCTCCTGATATTCGCTCATGTCAATGCGGGTCATCATGTTTTCATCATCAAACAGATACTCCGCCAGCGCCTTCGCCAACTCGGTTTTGCCGACGCCGGTAGTGCCGAGGAATATGAACGAGCCTATAGGGCGGCGGGGATCATTCAGTCCGGCCCTTGACCGCCGCACAGCATCGGCAATAGCAGTGATGGCATCCTCCTGCCCCACCACCCTTCCGTGCAGCTCCTCTTCAAGATGCAGCAGCTTTTCTTTTTCGCTCTGCACCATCTTCATAACCGGGATACCTGTCCATCGAGACACAACGCCGGCAATATCCTCGGCGTCGACCTCCTCTTTGATCAGGGCCTTCTCTCCCTGCATCATGCGGAGCTGGGTCTGAATCTCGGCATTTTCCTTCTCCTTCTGCTGCACCTTGGAATAACGGATTTCAGCCACCTTGGCATAATCGCCCTCGCGCTCGGCACGCTCGGCATCGAAATTCAGCTGCTCGATGTCGATCTTGTTCTGCTGAATGCGGTTTATAAGGTCCTTTTCGGCTTTCCATTTCGACGTATAGTCCTTTTCTTCCTCGCGCATTTCGGCCAGTTCTTTCTCGATGATCTTCACCTTTTCCTTATCGCCTTCGCGCTTTATGGCTTCACGCTCGATTTCTTTCTGAGCTATACGGCGCGATATGTCATCGAGAGCCTGCGGCACAGAGTCGATTTCCAAGCGCAGCTTTGACGCCGCCTCATCCACCAGGTCAATAGCCTTGTCGGGGAGAAAACGGTCGGTAATATAGCGTTCCGAAAGCTGAACGGCGGCAATGATCGCCTCATCACGGATACGTACCTTATGATGATTTTCGTAACGCTCTTTCAGACCGCGCAGAATGGCTATGGCGCTCATCTCGTCGGGTTCATTGACCATGACTTTCTGGAAACGACGCTCCAGAGCCTTGTCCTTTTCAAAATATTTCTGATATTCATCCAGAGTGGTGGCGCCAATAGAGCGCAGTTCACCGCGGGCAAGGGCCGGCTTGAGGATATTGGCGGCATCCATGGCCCCCTCCCCTTTTCCAGCCCCGACAAGAGTATGGATCTCATCGATAAACAGTATGATCTCGCCGTCGCTCTGTGTCACTTCGTTGACAATGGCTTTCAGACGTTCCTCAAACTCGCCTTTATACTTCGCCCCGGCCACCAACGCGCCCATGTCAAGCGAAAATATCTGTTTGGACCGCAGATTTTCCGGCACATCACCGCGCACGATACGCTGGGCCAGACCTTCGGCGATGGCGGTTTTGCCCGTTCCCGGCTCACCGATAAGCATGGGGTTGTTTTTAGTCCGTCGCGACAGTATCTGGAGCACACGGCGTATCTCCTCATCGCGGCCTATCACCGGATCGAGCTTACCCGTACGCGCACGCTCATTAAGATTGACAGCGTATTTACCCAGAGCATTGTAAGTGTCCTCCGCGCTCTGATCCGTCGCTTTCTTTCCTTTGCGCAATTCGTCGACCGCAGCATTGAGTTCCTTTTCGCTCAGCCCTGCGTCCTTGAGCAAAGTGGCGGCAGGTGAACCGACGGCAAACAATGCCTGAAGCATCGCTTCAAGCGTCACATATTCATCACCGTTCTTTTTGGCGATGTCAAGAGCCCGCTGCAGCACGTCGTTAGACGTACGGCTAAGATACGGTTCAGATCCGCTCACCTTCGGAAGCGTGTCTATCTCACGGTCCAGATTGGCAAGCATAAGCGGAAGGTTTGCCCCGATTTTCTGGAAAATAAACTTGACCAGCGAATCGCCTTCCGACACAACGGCCTTAAGCAGATGCACAGGCTCGATGGCCTGCTGACCTGCCGTACGCGTCAATTCCACTGCTTTCTGAATCGCTTCCTGCGATTTAATGGTGAAATTATTGAAATTCATAGTTGAACAGTTTTTGTGTTTTTTCTACATGCAAAAACGCAAAAACCGTGCCAATGGTTCAACGAACGGCAGAGAGTGTCAGTAAGACACGCCCTGACGCAGCCGTGACTCCCATGATCCGCCGACAGTCACTCTCGCGGGCCTTGAGCCTTTTGCGCAGTTCGTCGGCCGACAGCGGAAAATTCCTCACCGCTACAGATCCGTCCACCCCTTCACGCCCGAGACGGCGCAGATTTGACGAACTGAATTCCGTCACCGATTCCACAGTGTAGACATCGCCGGGAAACTCCTTCTCGCCAGGCTCTATAATATAAATATGTGTGGACGGATGAAGCCGGTGCCCCGGCAGCAGATCATATCCACCGGCTTTCATGACCGCCGGCCATGGTTCCGCCACAAACACACCCGGCACAAGGTCACCGACTGCAGCCACCGCAGCCCGGGCAGACGCACTCTGCGACATCCTGAAAGAGGTCTCGCCATGACATGACGTGACAGCATGTATGACAGGATCGTCAGTTTCTTCGCCAAACCGGAAATCCAGAACCAGCTCCTTGCATTCCGACCGCGTTCCGATGGCATATATATGCGCCGGCCGCAACCCCTCGTCGCGTATCAGAGCCTTTATGTCGAGCATGGGAGACGCCTTGACTATAAGCCGGTCTGTGTGACGGCGTATGAGCGGGAGCAGCGATATCACGTCAGGCGTGCAGTCCGACAGTCCGAACACTCTTCGCCCAGAGTCAGAGCGCCGTGCCGGATCAATAAACACCACGTCAAAACGCACGTCAGGCCTGTCAGCCAGCCATTCGGCAGAATCAGCGCAGACGCCCGTCACATTATCCAGACCCAACGCCGCGGCATTGTGGCCGACCGCGCCGGCAACATCATGATTTATGTCAATGGCTATGACAGAAGACGCCCTGCGGGCAATATGAAACGCATCGATGCCCAGACCGCACGTCATGTCAAGGACCGATGCCCCCGGCTGGACCATGTCGGCATGAATCCGGGCAATCTCGTCGGACGTGCATTGCTCGGCACTCAACGAGGTCGGAAACCGGAAATCAGGACAAAGCAATGTCGCCGCGAGCTTACGTGAAGCCCGGCGGCGACATTCCTGCTGGAGTATCTTGTCCATCGCCTGTGAGTCACCGGCGCAACGAAGACGTTGGGCGGCGGCTGAATCGGCGATGTTGCGACGTTTCAAACCGTATGATGTGATTACTTGATCAGATACTGCGACGAAATTGACTGGTTTTCGTGCACCCTGCGGATAGTATCGGCAAACAGATGGGCCACAGTAAGGATCGTAGCCTTCTTGCACTCCTTGGTGAAGGGGATCGAGTTGGTGAACATCATTTCCGAAAGGCCGCACGCGTCAATACGTTCGGATGCCGGATCGCTCATGATGGCATGCGAGCAGAGGGCGCGCACGCTCTTGGCTCCGTTTTCCATCATCAGGTCGGCGGCTTTGGTGATAGTGCCTGCCGTGTCGACCATATCGTCGATAATGATCACGTTCTTGTCCTTGACATCGCCGATCACCGTCATTGTCTCCACCACATTGGCCTTGGCACGCTGCTTGTGACAGAGAATCAGGGGCACATTGAAGAATTTCGCATAGCTGTTGGCCCTCTTCGCACCACCCACATCCGGAGAAGCGATGACGAGATTCTCCAGATTGAGCGACTCTATGTAGGGGATGAATACCGACGATGCGTACAAATGGTCCACAGGCACGTCGAAGAAACCCTGTATCTGGTCGGCATGAAGGTCCATGCATATCACCCTGGTCACACCCGCAGCGCTGAGAAGGTCTGCCACAAGTTTGGCGGCAATCGACACACGCGGTTTGTCCTTGCGGTCCTGACGGGCCCATCCGAAATAAGGAATCACGGCAACAACCTGACGGGCCGACGCACGCTTGGCGGCATCAATCATCAGAAGAAGCTCCATCAGATTGTCTGTGTTGGGGAAAGTCGACTGAACCAGATATACTTCGCAACCGCGGATTGATTCCTCGAAAGAGACTTCAAATTCGCCATCGGCGAAGTGCTGGATGTTCATCTGGCCCAGGGGCACACCGAGATCCTTGCAGATTTCCTCCGCCATGTAACGTGACTTGGTGCCGGAGAATACCTTAAAAGGTGGAAGTTGGGTATTCATTAAAAGAATGTGAATGAAATGAGTAGTGAAGATGATGAGTGCGCACGGGGGGACTCGAACCCCCACGTCATCAGACAATAGATCCTAAGTCTATCGCGGCTGCCAATTACGCCACGTGCGCCCGTTTGACGGGTGCAAAGTTACGCAATGTCGCCCACGTGTGCAAACATAAAACCACCAAAAACCGCAAATATGTAAAAATTCCTGAAATGCAGGCACGAAACCGCAGTCACAAGAAAAAAATTACGCATCCGATATAATTTTATCACATATGGCCACGTTAGATTATAGAACAAAACGCAACCTTATCTTAGAAACTGTTTAAAATTAGAATTGAAAAAATGTTATAGGGCATAACAAACCCTCAGCCAAAGTGTTGAAGGAGAA